>JBMCXL010000113.1:0-8536 GCA_048621015.1 Phycisphaeraceae bacterium | reverse complement strand
CGCCCGAGCAGGGCAACGTCTATCTGATCGTCGCCCATCACGAGGATGCCGAGGCTTCGGGCGAAGGCTACGAGTCGATCGCGTACAGCGCGGCGACGGTCGTGTACGTGCCAGCGGTGCGCGCCCGTGCCGGCGGGATGGAATAGAGATGCGGACCTGCCGCTTCCGATCCGGCAGCGCCGCACTTCACCGAACGAGTCGCAGGAGGTGGCATGGGCCTACGGCGCGCTGCGCACCCCGCACTTTTTTGTGTTCGACGCGGAGCGCAAGCTGCAATACACCGGCCGGCTGGACGACAGCCCGCGCAAGCCGGAGGAGGCGACGACCCACGATCTCACCGATGCGCTGGACGACCTGCTCACCGGCCGCGCACCGCGCATGCCGCTGACCAACTCCAAGGGCTGCAACGTCAAGTGGAAGGGCAAGGACGCGCACTGGATGCCGGCCGACGCATGCGACCTGGTGTGACCGACGGTGTGGCGTGGGCGGATGATCGGCGTTGTGGCCGCGCAAGTGTACGGTACGTGCATGTTCGACGGCGCCACATTATATTGAAGCGTCACCATCTGACCTGGTAATGGCGCAGGCACTGGGACCGGTTGTGTTTTCCGTTGAAGATAGGGATTGCATGTCCATTCGGCCTGTTCCATCGATCGCCTCGACGGGCTCCGCGTTTCCATGGTATGAGCAGTGGGCGGCATGCGAACCCGATCGATGCGCGATGGCAGGCCCCGAAGGCACGCTGACCTACGGCCAGCTCGTCGAGCGCATCGCGGCTCAACACGCGCGACTGATGGACACCGGGCGACAGCCGGGGAGTCGCGTGCTGAACGACCACCCGCCGGGCAGCGTGTCATGGCTGGTGATGTTGATCGCGAGTCTCGACCTCGGCTTGCAGGTGATTCAGCCGGACCAGGACTGGCCCCGGCGCGACGTGATGCGCCACGTCGCACCGCTGCTCGAATCCGCGCCGGCCACGGCCACGGCCGCGGTTCCCGGCGTCTGGCTGTTTACGTCGGGAACGACCGATCACCCCAAGCCGCGCCTGCGTTCGCTGGCGCTGCTGCGCAGCGATGTGACGCGCGTGCGCGCTCGCCTGCCCGCGGCGCTGGTCGAGCGCCGGCCGGCGGGATTGTGCCTGCTGCCGCTGTCGCATGGATTCGGGCTCATCAACGGGCTGCTGCTCATGCATGCGATCGGCGGCACGGTCCTGGTCGAGAACATCGAGCATCGCGACGCCGTGGCCGAGCTGCTTCGGACCCACGAGGTGCGGATGCTTTACAGTTGGCCGGCCCAACTGGAAATCCTGAGCGATCGCGAACTCTGGCGACAGGCAAAAACGCCTCTGACTTGGTGCGTCAGCTCGTCGCTGCGCCTGTCCGCGGAAACGGCGGCGCGCTTCACCGCGGCTTCGGGCTGTCCCGTGCGCCAGCAATACGGCGCGACTGAAACCGGCCCGCTTTGTCTGGACAGTGATGAGCCGCCGAGCACGCAGACCACGTGCATGGGAACGCCGCTGGATGGCGTGACGCTTCGCGTGCTCGACGAGGCGGGACACGAGCTGCCCGCGCAACGGGAAGGCGAGCTTGCCGTCAGGCTCGACCACCTGAGCCTCGATCCTTCGGAGCTTACCGTCGACGGGTTCTGGCGCACCGGCGACCGTGGTTATGTCGATCCGTCGGGGCGGGTTCACGTGCTCGGCCGGCTCAAGGCGTTCACCGATGAACGCGGTCCTGCATCGAAGGTCATTGACGAGAAACTGGTGGCCTCGCATCTCTCCGCGTTGCTCGACGGCGCCCTGCCCGACTGGCAACCGCGGACCGCGCCCGATCGATCATGCGTCGTAGGCGTCCTGCCGGGCGAGGGTGTCGGGCCCGAGGTGATCGATGCGGCGCTGACGGTGCTTGGCGTGCTGGAAGACCACGTGGCGCCGCGCTTCACCGTGCGGACCGGCGGCCCGATCGGCGTCGAAGCCAAACGGTTGACCGGCCAAAGCCTGACCGAAGAAGTGACCACGTTCTGTACCACCGTGTTTGATGAGCATGGCGCCGTGCTTTGCGGGCCGGGTGGCGGCCGATTCGTCTATGACCTGCGGGCGCGTTTCGATCTGTACTGCAAGCTGATTCCGTTGCGCCCCTGTCACCAACTTGGCGACGTGAGCGTGCTGCGGCCGGGGCACGCGGACGGCGTGGACGTCCTCGTCGTGCGCGAAAACACCGGCGGACTCTACTTCGGATCGTGGGACATCCAGCGCAACGGCGACGGACACGCCATCGCCAGTCAGCATTGCCAGTATCGTGAGCATGAGATCGAGCGCATTCTCGAGGTCGGCTTTCGAGCGGCACGCCAGCGCCGCGGACACCTGACGGTGGTGACCAAGCCGGGAGGCGTGCCGGCGATCAGTCAGTTGTGGACGGAAAAGCTGCATGAGATGAACGGCCGATACCACCTGGCCGTTCGCGTGCTCGAAGTGGACAACGCCGCCTATCAACTGATCGCCGACCCGCGCGCGTTCGACGTGGTCGTCTGCTCGAACATGTTCGGCGATGTGCTGGGCGATTGCGGCAGTCTGCTGCTCGGGGGGCGCGGCATGTCCTACTCGGGCAACTTCGCGTCCCCGAACCGCGCGGTCTACCAGACCGGCCACGGCGCCGCGTGGGACCTGGCGGGGACGGACCGGGCCAATCCCCTGGGTCAGATTTACGCGCTGGCGATGATGCTGCGCGAAAGCTTCGCGCTTCCTGACGCCGCCGCCGCAATCGAACGCGCGATTGCGCGAACGCTCGCCCGCGGCATCCGCACCGCCGACATCGCCGGGCCGGGGCACCAGTGCGTGGGCACACGGCAGATGGCGCAGCATGTCGGGCAGGCGCTGGTCGACGTGCTCGCCGGGAAGGACATCTGATCATGCGCCCCGGCCTGCTGCTGATCGACCTGCAACGGGATTACCTCGCCCACGAAGCGATGACGCCGCCGCCGTCGTTGCTGATCCCGCGCGTCGCGCGCCTGCTGGAGATATTTCGCGAAAGGCAACTGCCGGTCGTGCACGCTCACACGCTCGTACGCCGCGACGGCTCGAACCGCATGCCTCACTGGCAGCGCCATGATCGCTGGGCCTGTGTCGAGGGAACCGACGGCGCACAACCGCCGCCTGAGCTGGCTCCATGCGCAGGCGAGCGCGTCTTTGCCAAGCCTTTCTACAGTGCATGGGGCGATCCGGCATTGCCGGCCCACGTGCGCGAGCTGGCGGTCGACACGCTCGTGGTGGCCGGGCTTTATACGCATGCGTGCATTCGCGCGTCGGTGCTCGATGCGTATCAGGCGGGCCTCGAGGTCTGGCTGGCAACCGATGCGGTCGGCTCCTACGACGCGCTGCATGCCGAGTTGACCCGGCAACATCTCGACGGGCGGGCGTGTTGCGCGTTGACCGTGGACGGCATATGCGCCCGCCTCGGTCATGCGCCGACACAAGTGAACACCGGAAGCGCCGCGCTCCCCGTGGCGCATATCGACGGAACATGGCAGCCTCATCGCGATCAACCGCTGGCCGCGCGACACGATCCAACCGACTGGCAAACATGCCGCGCGAGGGTTCCGCTCGGCAGCGCCGAGGACATGGCACAAGCCGTGCAAGCGGCGGCAGCGCGGCAACCGGCGTGGGCAAACGTCGACCCGGCGCAGCGCCGCGCGGCGCTGACGCAGTGGAGCGAGGCGCTGGTGCGCCGGCGGGATCAGATCGTGGCGCAGCTCGTCGCCGAGTTGGGCAAGCCGGTGCGCGATGCCAGGGCGGAGTTCGATTACGCGCTCGCGCTGCTGGCGGCCGTCGGTCGTGATCTGGAGCGTGGCGCGGTCGAGCGGGTGGCGCCCGGCGTGGAGGTCCGGCACTGTCCGGTCGGCACGGTCGGCCTCATCACGCCGTGGAACAACCCCGTCGCGCTGCCGGTGGGCAAGCTCGCGCCGGCGATCGCGTGGGGCAACGCGGCGGTGTGGAAACCAGCGATCGAGGCGCCGCGCACCGCGATGCTGTTGATGGACACCTTGGCCGAGACATCCCTGCCCGGCGGGTGCGTGAGCATGATTTTCGGGGACGATCGCACGGCCGCGCACCTGCTGCACGATGCGCGCATCGCCGCCATCTCGTTCACCGGCTCGCCTCAGGCCGGTGGGCAGGTGCGCGCGGCGTGTATCGCGCACCATCGGCCGTTCCAAGCTGAGTTGGGCGGCAACAATGGTGTCGTGGTGGCCGCCGCATGTGATGTCGATGCCGCGGCTGGTGAGATCGCCGACGCCGCCTTTCGTTTTGCCGGTCAGCGCTGCACCGCGCCGCGCCGCATCATCGTGGAGCGACCCATTTACGAGCGGTTCAGTGAAGCGATCATGGCGGCTGTTGCAAATCTGCGCGTGGGGCTGCCCACCGATGAACAGACCCAGGTGGGTCCACTCGTGTCGCGCGCCGCGCAGCAGCGCATCGCCGCGATCGTGAACACGGCCGTGGAACAGGGGGCATTGCGGCTCTGCGGTGGACGAGTCCCGCCTGGGCGCGAGTCGGGCTGCTGGTATGAGCCAACGGTGTTGAGCGATCTCGACCTCGGCGCGGACATCGTGCGGCAGGAGAGTTTCGGGCCGGTCATCGCGCTCATGCCGGCGCGCGATATGGATGAAGCCATGCGTCTGCTCAACGCCGTCGAGCACGGACTCGTGGCCACGTTGTACTGTGACGACCCGACGATCCAGCAGCGATTCGCCGCCGCCGCGGAGACAGGGATTGTACGTTTCAACGCGGCAGGGGCGCCGATCCACCCGGCCGCGCCGTTTGGCGGATGGAAAGCCTCGGGCGACGGTCCGCCGGAACATGGGCCATACGACCGCGCGGTCTACACCCGGCCCCAGGCGCGCTACGGCCGGGCCACTGAATAGCCTTACACGCGACGATTACGCAGCAACAGTGTTGGCGTGGAGCCGCCACACCAGCCCCGCACGCGCGCGGCCGCGCGCGACAACCAGCGCCTCAACCGGACACCCCGCCGCCCGAACCATTCGCCCGCCCGCTCATTCACAAGCGCTGGTTTCATCCTCCAATCGAAATTCAGCGGCACCGCCTTGGCGGAACCCGCGCCATCCAGCGCGTGAAACGCTCGGCCAATCCGTCTTGCGAACAGGCGATGCGTGGCAAAATTGCGGTCGCTGTACATCTCCGGCTCGCGCAGGATCGTCGGATTCGTGTTGATCTCCCAGACCTGCACCTGGCCATCGACAATGCCATAGTCCACGCGGCCATAGGTGATGCCGGCCTCGGCGCAGATCCGGCGAAGCTCCGCGGCATGTGGATTCGTGCGAACGAAAGTCCGTCGCTCCTCCAATAAATCCGCCTCGGCCAGTTCCGGCTCCTTGAGCATCCAGTTGCGGCCGAACAGGACGTGGCGCGGAATGATCTGGTCGCTGACGACGAACGCCGCGTACTTGCGAAAGACGCCGGCAGCATCGGACGTATCGCAGAATTCAACGATCAGCAGCGCCTCCGCCGCGCCATGGCGCCATCGCAAGGCATCTATCGCACGTTTCAAGGCTTCCGCATCATGCAGCAACTCGGTGCGGCTGCCGCCGTGGTCGTTCTCCAGTCGAAGGAACACCGGATAGCGCAGGCCACTGAGCGGTTCCCTCACGCGTCGCACCTGGAAGCGATTGATCCCCTTCGCATGCAGCGTTCGCAGCAGGTCGTACCGCCGCAGCGAGCGAGCCGGGTGATTGAGCACGCGCGCGGGGGTGTTGTTCTGATCGATCTGCTCATGCAATCGCACGGCCAGCGCCCGCCGCGCGGGCGTCAACCGTTCAAGGTCGGAAAAGATATACGTCGCCGCCGCGGGAAGCTCGCGAACGCGAACCAGCGATTCATACGGCAACACCGTGATCCGGTCGCGCAAGAGCTGGCCCCACGTGGCGAGGTAGCGATCCATCGTGTCGCGCGCTCGACTGGTCACGAAGTAGCAGATCATGGATAATGATTCTAACGGGTCCGCGCCAGGCGAAAGCTCGCCGATGGGGATGGCGGTTGTCGGGTCAGCGCGGGACATCGAGGTGACGGAAGCGAGCCGGTTCCGATCACTTCGACAGGCCCTGATCGGTGTGGTGGCACGCATGCGCATTTGCCTGTTTACGCCGACGTTTCTCCCGCGGGTAGGGGGAGCAGAGCTTGTGGTCGACACGCTGGCGCGGCGGTTCCAGGCGGAAGGCCACGAAGCGATTGTGCTCGCCGCGCCGATGTCCGGCGATGGGGCGGTGACCGTGCCGTATCGCGTCGTGCGCTATCGCAAGCCGCTCTGGCTCCAGTACTGGCCGGAGCGGCTGGGGCGCGCGCTGCGCCAACTCCATCGCGCGCATCCGTTGGATGTGGTGCTCGCGTTCTACGGCCAACCCACCGGTTGGGCGGCGATTCACGCGCGGCGCGCCACGGACGTCCCGGTGGTGCTGCGCTGTCCCGGCGGCGATCTGTATCGACACGGCAAAACGCGCCGCTGCGCACATCGCTGGCGTCGCGTCGTGGCCGCCTACCAGCAGGCGGACGCCGTGGTGGCGATCAGCTCCTACACCGAGCAGCTCATCCGCGAGATCGCGCCGCAGCCGCGTCGCCTGGCGTGCATTCCCAACGGCGTGCACCCCGCGACAGTGACAGCGCCTGCACGCCGTCCCGAATCGTACCGCGATACGCGGCCGTTCTGCCTCTGCCTGGGCAACCTGATCCCGCGGAAAGGATTCGCCGACGCCATCGACGCGTTCGCTCAGGCAGCGCCCGACGTGGCGGGGTTGCAACTGGTGATCGTAGGCACCGGCCGATCGGAACCGGCGCTGCGCCAGCGCGCGACGCTGCTTGGTGTCGCTGATCGCGTGCATTTCCTCGGCCAGCGCACCGGCAACGACAAACGGTGGTTCCTCCAGAACTGCGCTTTTGGCATCATGCCCTCGCACGAAGAGGCATTTGGAATCGTGACCGCGGAATTTCTTGCCGCGGGTAAGCCGTTGATCTATACGGCCAATTCCGCTTGCAATGGCATGTACGAGCACGGCGTCAACGGCTATTGCGTGCCGGCGCAGGATCCGCCCGCCATCGCCCGGGCCATGCGCTGGATTCACGGCGGCCGACTTGGCGACGTGCGCGCCGTCAATGCGGCGCGCCTGGTGCACCTGGATTGGGGCGACTGTACCAGGCGATATCTGATGTTGCTGGGGCAGGTGGTGAATGGTAATGTCAACGGCAATCCAAACCGCTCATCTCGGTAAAGGAACAGACATGATTGGCACGGTTGTCGATCGGCTGGTGGCGCCTGCGGCGCGGCACTTCTACCAGGACTTCATGCAGCGCGGCGGCATCGCCAATACGATGCGTCTGTCCAAGCACTACAATCGCGTGCGCTACGCAAACCGACGCCGACAACACCGCCGCGCCTACGAGGAATCGTTCGATGCGCTGCTGCGTGAAAACAACGGCAAGCATTCGCCGGCCGAAAGCAACATCATCCGCGACGGCTGGGTGATGGACACCACCGGCACGCTGCCTCATCTCCAGGAACTGCTCGATGAAGCGGACGCCCTCATCGAGCAGCGAGCCGGCGTGAAGAATCTGAAGCGCCGCGTCAATCTCGACAAGCCCTATTGGCAGTCGCTGCTGGAGCCCGGCGACTTGGAGCGATGCCCGTCGTTCCTGAATTTCGCGCTCTCGTCCGAGGTGGTCGCCACCATCGCCCGCTACATGGGCACGATTCCCGTCCTGTCCAAGACGATGCCGCCGGGCGTTCGCCTGGTGGAATGCAACGCGGCATTCGAGGACGAAGCCGATCCACCGCTGCGCTCCAGCCAGTTCTATCACCTGGATATTCATGACTCGCCGTTGGTGTACATCATCGTCCTGCTCCGCGAGGTGACGATGGAGCACGGCCCGTGGTGCTTCCTGCCGAAGTCCGCTTCCGATCGGGCGCAACAGGCATTGGGCTATCGACGGCGACGTACACCGTATCGCATCACGGATGAGCGGATGTACGAGCATGTCGATCCGCAGGAGATGATTCCACTCACCGGTCCGCGCGGCACCGTGCTGTTTATCGACTCGAGTCAATGCTTTCATTACGGCAGTCGCAACTGCGTCAAGCCCCGCTTTCAGATGATGTACGGGTTCACCTCTCCCTGTCGAACCGACATGACCCTGACGTTTATGGAGCCGATCCGCTATCCGGTATCGGAACCGGTGCCGAGGCTTCGTAAGCTTGTGCTCATGTAGTATGCTCGCCCGGGAGCAAGAGAAATTGATGATCCGGGTCGGTGAGTGCAAAGCGCGGAGATGCACCGATGATGGCGGTTGCTGTGCGGATGAGCAAAGCGGGACTACAACATGCGGATGAGTATGCGGCGCTTCATCCGACTGATGAACGGATTCAGCAAGAAAGGTGAAAGTCACGAAGCGGGCATCGGGTTCTACTTCACTTATTGCAACCTCTGCCGGATTCACGACACACGGAAAGTCACTCCGGCGATGGATGCAGGTGTG
>JBMCXL010000112.1:0-8564 GCA_048621015.1 Phycisphaeraceae bacterium | reverse complement strand
GAGCTTCTGGTGGTGATTTCCATCATCGCTTTGCTCATCGCCCTGCTCCTGCCGGCGTTGGCCGCGGCGCGCGAGCAGGCGAAGCGCGCGCAGTGCGCCTCGAACCTGCGGCAGTGGGCCACCGCGCTGCTGGTCTACGACCAGGAGCAGCGCGAGTTCCCGGCAGGCAGCTACAACCGGCGTAACGCGGTGATCTGGGGCGGGCACAACTCGTTGCGCGACGAATACGGCATCGCCCCGGAGATGACCAACTGCCCCTCCGGCGAGTCGAATCCCACCGGCCCGAACACGTGGAAGAAAACCAATAACGGAACCGACCTCCAGTACTGGTACCTCGCCGGCCGCGCCAACCGCGGCTGCGCACCGGGCGATCCCTGCGGCCCCTACAACGGGTTCAACAACCGCTACGGCTGGTTCCGCATCGACTTTCCCCATCGCCACGACGGCTATTTCCCTCGCATCACCGCATCGCACGCGCAGCAGTTTCCCATCAACCAACTCGAGCCGTCCGAGCAGTTCCTGATGCTCGACGTGGCCTGGTATGACTTCGTCAACAGCTACGGCTGGCGGCCCGACCGCGCGAACCATGTCGGCCCCGACGGCAACGCCGAGGGGCAGAACGTCTCGTTCCTCGACGGGCACGTCGCCTGGCAGGCCGTGGTGCCGGACAAGTCGTGGAAGATGGCCAGCGGCGTCTGGTACAACCCGCCGGAACCCGCGCCAAGCGGGGCCACGTTCCTTTCCCCGTGACAGGTTGCGACATCGACATTCGCCTGCCACGCGCATCGAAACTTCCGCAATGCATGAATCATTTCAGGAGCTGCACCCATGTTCAGACATCTCACAGGTCGCGCAAGGGGTTTCACGCTCGTGGAGCTTCTGGTCGTGATTTCCATTATCGCGTTGCTGATCGCGCTGCTGCTGCCGGCGCTGGCCGCGGCGCGCGAGCAGGCGAAGCGGACGCAATGCGCCTCGAACGTGAGGCAGTTCACGCTCTCGCTGCTGATGTATGACCAGGACTTCGGCAACTTCCCGCGGCGCTTCAAGCCCAACGCCGTGCGCAACAGCCCGAAGATGGCACTACGCAACGAGTACGGCGTGTCGGAGGAACTGATCACCTGCCCGTCGGTGCAGGACAAGTCGATCGTGCGCGACACCGGCCGCTTCCCATGGACGCATCCGACCAACGCCGGCGCCATGTACTACTTCTACCAGGCGGGCTACGGCACGCACACGCGCTACCCGAAGTGGAACGGTCTCCACGGCGCGTACTTCCCGGAAAAGGACCACGGCTTCTTCCCGCCGGTCTCGGCCACCGAGCCCTACTACTGGGACAACGACCTGGCCAACGGCGGCGACGCGTTCCAGCCGACCGAGCCGGACCGGACCTTCGTCATTCAGGACCTGGCCTGGTACGAGGAGACGGTGGGCCGAACCCAGACCTTCGGCGCCAGTCACGTCGGTGCGGACGGCAACTCCGCGGGCCTGAACACCTCGTTCCTCGACGGCCACGTGGAGTGGCACGCGCTGCGGCCCGGCAAATCCTGGCTCGCCACCTATCGGCTGGGCTACAACTACGGCTTCTGGAGCACCAACTTCCCCGCGCCGACCGGAGCGCACTTTCTCGATCCGTGAGCCCAACCCCCCCCTCTCAACCCCTTCCCCTTGAGAGGAAGACCGGGAGGGGTGAGTGCTGGAAAACCGGCAGCGTTCCACGTGAACTCGATAGCGCGTCCAATCCATGTGTAGCGCGCGACAGACGCGCTCAACCCCCCTCCCTTTGAGGGAGGGGCAGGGGGAGGGTGGGGCGCACGTTGACCTTGCGTCATCGGCACGCATATCACCGCCACGCGCACCATCCTCACGCGCATCAGCGCTCTTGGTTGCAGTGCGCTTCACCCTCCCCTGGCCCCTTCATCAAGGGAGGGGGGTTGAGAGGGGACCGCGACGCTTGAAATGGAGCGCACCTGATCGCTGACCTGGATCTGCGTTGATCCGCGTCTTATCCGCGTTCATCTGCGTTCGATGCGGCGCCCCACACGTTCAGTTTGCGCACCAGAAACCCCGAGCGGCGCGGCTGGTCAGTTGCGCTCGACCGTGTCGGCGGCGGCGTCCTCGGGCCGGCGCACCTCGATCGGCGCGCTGTCGTCCACCTCCGACGGCGGGGGGAACGCCAGCGATGCGTCGAAGCCCTGCTGCGCGGCCTGGCGCTGCACGGCGTTGCGGAACTCAGGGTACGCCTGGCGCTGCAGCGAGCCCGGCGTGTTGCGGTAAACCTGCATCCGCTCGTAGAGGCTGATGTTCGTCGAGCTCATGAACTCGGCGTAGATGCCGACCAGCTCCTCGTCGAAGGGGCGCAGCATGAGTCGGCCGCTGCGCACGGTGTTGGGCTTCTCCCAGCCGCGCTCCTCGTGCCACTGGCGATGCATCTGCCGCGCCAGGTTCAGGTACTTCTCGAACACGCCGAGCCGGCCTTGCGCCAGTCCCTCGCGCAGGCCGCGCTCGACCATCGCCTCGATGAAGACGGGCGAAACCTGCATCATGCCGCGGTCGCGCGCCATCACGTGCGCGACGAAGTCGGCCAGCGGCTGATCGTAGCGGCCGGTGCGCTGGTTGAAAGGTTTGTCATTGTAGAGCCGGCGCACCTTCGTGTAGTACTTGCGCGCCTGTTCCTCGTTGCCGTAGATGTAGCTGTAGAGCACAAGCTTCTGGAGCAGGTTCTCGTGCGCGCTCTCGAAGCCGGTGGTGCTCGGGCTGTATTCCTCGTTCTCGAGCACGCGCTGAATGGCGGACTCGGTCATCTGCTCGAACGCGTCGAAGTAGCCCGGATCGGGCGCGTAGCTGACGGAGCGTGCGAAGGGGTCGTAATTCAGCCGGCCGTAGAACACCAGATCCTGGAGGCTGTTCTTCGCCTGCCGGTGCACGCGCAGCAGGTCGAAGCGGTCGGCGTTGCCGGCGACGTCGCCGCGCCGCATGCCGAGCAGATACCAGTACAGCGCGTGGCTGGCGTGATGGCGCCAGTCGATCGGGCCGAACTCCTCCATCAGCTCGTGCATGTAGCGCGGGTTCATCTTGTAATCCTGGATCAGCACCTTCGCGCGGAGGTACGCCAGGAAGTCGGCCAGCGCCGGGCTGTCCTCGTGCTCGTCGATGAAGCGGAGGATGGCCAGGTCGCTTTCCGAGAGGAACTCGGGTTGGCGCTCGATCAACTCGCGCGCGGAAAGGCGGTCGGCGTACATCTTCATCTCGCCGAAGGTCTGCAGGCTCGCCTTGTCGAGACGCAGGGCCAGCTCGCGCCACGGTTCGAGGAGATTCGCCGCCTCGGGCGCCTCTTCCTGGAACAGGCGCAGCGGCGCATTGCGCGACCGCGCGATGCGCTCGCGCGCGGCGGGCACGAGCGGGTCGAGCTCGCTCGCCACCGCCGGCCGGCCCTGCTCGCGCAGCGTCGCCTGCGCGCGCTGCACCTTCTCGATGAAGCGCGTGATGTCGTCGTCCCACATCCCCTGGATCGTCTCGGCGACGCCGGGATGCGCCTCGGTCAGGTCGTACATCGTCCGGCGCGCGGCACGCGAGGGCATGTCGAGCTGAAAGTAACGATCCGCCGCCTCGGCGATCGGTTCGAACGCGGCGACGACCTCCTCGGCCGTGCGCCCCCGCCGCTGCGCACCGAGCAGGATCTGCCACTCGCGCGCGAGCTGTTCCTTGTAGTACCAGTGATGATCGTCGAGGTTCTGCCCGATCTTGTGGAAGAAGATCCAGCCGATCTGGTCGTAGATGCCCACCACCGTCGGGTTGTTCGGGATGCCCTCGTCGCGCAGCAGGTCGATGCCCTTGCGCACCCACATCCAGCGCTCCTCGGGCGTGTGGGTCATGACCGAGATGTTGTAGGCCATGTTCCACGCCTGGAAGATCCAGACCTGCGCGAAGCGCGGCTGGAGCGTGGTGATCCACGACGCGAGCGTGTTGGCCTCGTGAATCTTGCCTTCGCGCTTGAAATGCTCGATGCGGTACCACAGGATGTCCACGACGATGCCGCGGAAGCTGCCCATCGCCGCGGCGGTGAGCGCGTACTTGGGCGGCTGGCCGCCGTCACCGTCGACCGTGAACGTGAGGTTCAGCTCTTCGCGCTGCTCGCGAATCGGCGCGGTCAGCGTCGTCGCGCCGACCAGGCAGCCGATCGCCACCAGCAGGGCCACGAGTTGTACCAGACGATCTCGGTTCATCGAATCAGCTCCAGGTTTCAAGTTCCAGGTTTCAAGTTTCCGCTCGCGATGACGCCCGGTTGTTCAGCACGTCCTCAATCGCGTTCGCATCGCTCAAGTTCCTTGTCACAACTTGAGACTTGGAACTTGAAACTTGAAACTCACACCGTCACCCGCGCCAATTCGCGGTAGTGGAACAACGCCCAGCCGATCGCCGCGACGACCAGGCTCCACAGGCCCATCATGCCCGCGCCGTCGAGCATCATCCGCCCGGTGATCGCCAGGCCGTCGGAGATGAACGGCGTGGGATCGTAGGTCGACAACGTCGGGATCAGCAACATCGTTCCCTCGCCCACCAGCCGAATGATCATGCGCAGCGCCTCGGCCAGCTCGCCCCGGGAAAGCTGCTCCCACAGGGTCTGCGGCACCGCGACGATCTGTTGAAACAGCGACTCCCGGTTGCTCGGAAACGCCGCGTACTGGTCCAGCGACTCGCGCAGGTAGCCGCTGAGCACGCCGACCACGTAGACCACCAGGCTCAGCAGGCTCGCCGCCGGGAAGCTCAGCACCGCGCCGGCCGTCAGGCCGAGGATCGCCAGGAAACACAGGTGCAGCCACACCAGCGCCAGCGAGCGCACCAGGTTCGCCTCGAACGAGTTGATGCGATACAGCAGTTGCAGGCCGTCGTCGGTGTTGAAGCGGATGCTCGACTGCTCGTGCTCGTTCCCGGCGGCATCGACCATCGGCGGGTTGCGCAGCGTCACGCGCAGCACGCCATCGTCGTCAATCCATTGCGCGGGCACCGCCAACACGTGATACGTCTCGCTGGCCAGCTCCCAGTACGCGCTTTCGCCGCGCGGCAGGAACTGCCGGTCGTTGACGCGGATGTCCAGGTAGGCGAATCCGCTGCCGCCGTCGCCGAGCTCGGGCTTGAGGCGAAGCTGAACGGTCCCGCCCAGGTCGCGCGCCCGCTCGAGCTCGTGGAACACGTACGTCACGTTCTCGCGCGGGTCGAGCGTGTACCACTGGCGCAGGATGTACTGGCGCACCTCCCGCTGCACGTTCGCCGGCAGTTCGCTGGCCGGCGTGCCGGCTTCGCCGTACTCGGCGGGCGCCTGGCGCTGGAGATAGTGCAGGCGCTGCTCGAACTGTCGCTGCAGAAGCTCGGACGACGTCGGATGCGGTGCCGTGGACTCGCGCGCGGTCAGCACCTCGCTCTGCACCGCGCGCCGGTCGTCGCCGCTGCGCGCCGCTTGGCGGGCCAGCAGCGTCGTGAACGTGTAGATGCCTCCGCCCGCCACCGCCACCAGCAGCGCGTTGAGCAGCGCGATGCCGAGCCACTTGCCCGCCAGGTACTGCCAGCGCGCCAACGGCTTGGTCATCGTCACGAAGATCTGCCGCCGGTTGATCTCGCTGGTGATCGTGCCGACCGCCAGGAAAATCGTCATCAGCGCCAGCAGCACGCCCGTCGAGATCGTCGACCATGCCAGAAACGTCTGGATGCGATACTTGAGCATCTGCTCGGCATCCATCATCAGCGGCAGCATCGGCACCAGCAGCAGCATCGCGACGATGAACACCAGCGCGACCTTCATGCGGATCGCCTCGTCCACCAGCGTGCGCGCCACCGCCGTGACGCGAAACGCCGGCGACAGGACCAGGCGAATGAGCATCAGTCCGACGATGAAACCGACCGTCATGCCGTAGGCGCCGCCGACGCCCATCGCGGCGCCGGTCCAGCCCATGTCCAGCGCCACCTGCAGGAAAAAGCCGACGAGGATGGTCGCGATCACGACCCACGCGAGGCGGCCGACCCAGAGGATGTCGCGCCAATGCCACAGGCCGAAGATCAGCCAGCCGGCGAACGCGAGGTTGGCGATGACCGCGACGACGCGCGCCGCGGTCGTCGCGCCCTGGAACGCCAGCAGCGCGGTGAAACCGCCGCCGCACACGCCAATGGCGAGCCAGATGAAAAGCCAGGTGGTCCAACGCAGCTTCATAAGCGTCTCAAGCGTATCGTGCGAACAGATCCGGACCTTCGCCGCGCTCAGGTCCGGCTTAAAACAACCGGGCGCCCCTCATTCAAGCCGGACCTGAGCGTTGCGAAGGTCCGGATCGCCCACCCACTCCCTCACGTACAACCAACACACCAGGAAAATCGTTCCCAGTCATCACGCCGGCTTGTCCCGCTGCGAATCGTCGCGCGTGTCCTGCGGCTCGTCCCCGCCCAGCAGCGAATCGAGCACGGCGTCGTCCACCTGCTCCGACTCGTCCGCCTGCTGCGATGATGGCGCAGCGGGCGCGGCCTTGTCCGTCTGCTCATCGCCGGCCGACGTCTCCTCACCACCGCTGCCCGCCGTCGGCCCCTCGCCCGACACGAGCTGATCGAGCACCGCATCTCCGGCGCGCTCGGACGCCTCCGGGTGATCGCCCTCCTCGGCGCGCATCGGCTCGGCGACGGGCGCTTCCTCCGGCGCCTGCGGCTCCGGCTGCACGAGGCTCTCGATGACGCGCTCCGGATCGGCCGCCTGCTCGCGACCGCCGGCGCTGAGAAACTCGGCGATGCGCCCGCCCGACGCGGCGCCGCTGGTGTCCACGCCTTCCGACTGCGCCGCGTGCACGATGTCGAGGAACAACTGTTCGAGGCGCTGGCGCGGCTGATCGACGCGCTCGATGTGCTTGCCGCGACTTTCGAGCAACTGCTCGATCGCCTGGATGTCCTCCGGCGTGAGGTTCGCAGCCTGAATGTCCGTCAGCCCGCTCTTGACCAGCAGTTGATCGACCGTGCCCTGCTGCCGCACCTTGCCGCCGTACATGATCGACACGCGATCGCAGACGTCTTCCACGTCCGCGAGCAGGTGCGAGCAGAGCAGGACGGTCTTGCCGCGGTCGGCCAGCTCTTGAATGAGGTCCTTGATCTGGCGCGTGCCGAGCGGGTCGAGGCCGGTGGTCGGCTCGTCGAGGATGAGCAGTTGCGGGTCGTTGATGAGCGCCTGCGCCAGGCCGATGCGGCGCTGCATGCCCTTGGAGTATTCGCCGACGGGCCGGTGCGCGACCTTGTCGAGGCCGACCATTTCCAGCAGCATGTCGATGCGCTGCTTGCGCTGGCGGCGGTTCTGGTGGAACAGGCGCGCGTAGTATTCGAGCGTCTCGCGCGCGTTGAGGAAGCGGTAGAGGTAGCTTTCCTCGGGCAGGTAGCCGATCTCTTCCTTGATGGACACCTCGCGCGGATGCTTGCCGAACACGGCGATGCGTCCCGAGGTGGGATGCAGCAGGCCGAGGATCATCTTGATGGTGGTGGACTTGCCCGAGCCGTTGGGCCCGAGCAGGCCGAACACTTCGCCGCGGTTCACTTCCAGGTCGATGCCGGCCACGGCCTTGACGCGGCTGCGCATCCAGAAGTCGCGGAAGATCTTGGTCAACCCGGCACACTTGACGATCACGTGCTCGGGCGGCGCCAGCTCGTCCTGCTGCGCGGCGGCGTCCTGCGTTGGTGCTTGCATCTGGGTCATAGGATCGACTCGCTTTTTTAGCCACGGATGAACACGGAGGAACATGGATGAGGACGAAGAGAAGGGTTCTCGCGAAGGCCGCGAGACCTTTTACTTTCCTATCCGTGTTGATCTGTGCTCATCTGTGGCTGAACATCCTCCGCGTTTACCGCTGCGGCTGCTGCTCGCCTTCTTCCTGTTGCTCGCTCAGCTCGCGCAGGCGACGCATCTCCTGCTCGCGCTGGATGGCGGGGTCGCGGTTGGTCTCGAGATAAAGCTGGCCCGGCATGGTGTAGATCGTCTCCACGTCGCCGGTGAGAATCTGCTCGCGCGCGGACTGCCACAGACGATCGATCAGCAGGTCGCGATGACTGGCGAACTGGGCGCTGAGACCCTGCACGCGACTCGCCTCGGCGCGCACCTGCTGCACGATGCCCGAACGATAACTCCGCGCCGACTGAATCACGCGCGCCGCCTCGGCGCCGATCGGCACCGTCGGCCCCTCGGCCTCCTCCAGCGCCACCGGCACCGCCAACTGCCGAAACGCGCGATCAAGCATCGCGTCCAGCCGCTGCACCTCCTCCGCCTCGTCAAGCTGCACCGCGCGCTCGTACGTGAGGATCAACGACAGCAGCGAGCCCTGGTCCGCCTCGTCCGACGGCAGCGCCGCGCGCCCCGCCGCCTCCGCGAGGATGCGCTGCTGCTCCGTGCGCGCTTCCTCGATCATGTTGCTGCGCGAACTCTCCGCCTCGGTCAC
Organism: Phycisphaeraceae bacterium; assembly: GCA_048621015.1. GTDB lineage: Bacteria > Planctomycetota > Phycisphaerae > Phycisphaerales > Phycisphaeraceae > JBMCXL01. Next base: position 114 of record JBMCXL010000112.1, on the reverse strand, counting down.
CGCGTCGAACGCATCGGCCACGGCCTGCGGCGGCTGGGGATTGCGCAGCAGGAACGTCTCGATGCCGACGCCCGTATCCATCGCGTCCAGCCGCTCCTGCGCGTGCAGCCGCGC
>JBMCXL010000111.1:0-8576 GCA_048621015.1 Phycisphaeraceae bacterium | reverse complement strand
GTTGACGTGGTGGTCGCCGGCATATGCCTGCGTGTCGAAGCGACAGCGATCACCGACAATGCGCGGATCGTCGCGCCCGCGCCCGCGGATGCATCACCCGTGCGCCAATGAAACGTCGCCCGATCACAGACGGAAGATCGATTCGGACACGCAACCTCTCATGTGCAGCAGGAACATGACATCACAATCGCTCGAACACGTCGACGCCGATGCGCCGCGGCCGGTGGACGTGCTCGTGCTCGGCGGCGGCATGGCCGGTGTCTTCGCCGCGTGCGCCGCCCGCCGCGCGGACGTCAACGTGCTGATCGTCGAGCCGAGCAACGTGCTCGGCGGCCAGGGCACGGCCGGCGGCGTCGCGGGGTTCTGCGGCGACACGGCCCACGTCAATCACCTGTTCCAGGAACTGATCGATCGCCTGGCGCACCACCGGTGCATCGCCCCGCTCGATCCGACGGCCGATCGGCGGCCGTACGAGTTGGAGTGGTGCGCGTTCTTTCTCCAGGAGATGGTGCACGAGCGCGACATCGACGTGCTGCTGCACACCATGGTGCTCGATGCGTCGCTCGAAGCGGGCCGGGTGGAGCAGGTGACGCTCGCGACGCCCGAGGGCGTGATGCGCGTGCGCCCGCGCGTGGTGATCGATGCCACGGGACGCTGCATCGTTGCGGTGAAGACCGGGCTGGCGGTTGAGCACAAGGGCCGGTGCGAGCAGTTGCCGATGAGCCTTTACTTCACGCTGTGGGACACGCACCAGCCGGTGACGCCGATCCTGCCGCCGGGCTGTCCATCGTGGGCGAATGATGAAGAGCTGCCGATGACCTCGCTGCACCTGTTCGACAACGGCAAGGTCGAGGTCAAGATGAAGGTGGTGGGGTTCGATGGCGCCGACGCGTTGAGCCTGTCGCAGGCGGAGATGTTCGCGCGCCGCCAGATGATGGGGCTGGTGTATTACCTTCAGACGCACGGTTATGCCGGCCAGCGCTTTCCGCGGCATGCGCTGGCGTCGAGCTCGCGGCGCATCGGGATTCGCGAGGAGCGCCGGATCGTCGGCGTGCACACGTTGAGCGAGGTGGAGGTGACCCACGGCGCGGTGTTCGACGACGCGGTCGCCGTGGGCACGTACCACCTGGACTATCACTGGCCGGACCGCTTGCAGCGCGGCGACACGGGCATCACCACGATGGTCGAGCCTTACCACATTCCGCTGCGCTGCATGATCCCGCGCGGCGCGCGCAACGTGCTGGTGCCGGGCCGGGGCGCGGCCGGCGACCAGATGGCGATGAGCAGCTTCCGCGTGATGGCGACGGTGGCGCAGATGGGTTACGCCACCGGCCTGGCCGCGGCGCAAAGCGTCGAGCAACGCGCCGACGTCACCGACATCGACGTGCCATGCCTTCAGAAACGTTTGCAGAGCGACGGCCAGTCCCTGAACCTTTCACACTACGGCCAGTACCTGCGGCAGCGCCAGCTCATCCACGAGCACGCGTTCGCGGAGGATCGGCCGTTCGCCTCGGCGCACGCGAGCACGGTGGGGCACCTCGCGAACAACCGTTTCCTGGTCGCCTACTTCGCCGGCACGCGCGAAAAGCACGACGACGTCGGCATCTGGCTCAGCGAGCGCTGGCAGGGCGGATGGTCGGCGCCGCGGCGCGTCGCGAAGGTGAACGACCTGCCGCACTGGAACCCGGTGCTGTTTCCGTCGCCCGCCGGGCCGCTGCTGCTGTATTTCAAGGTCGGCCCGAGCTGCGACAACTGGGCGACGTGGGTCATGCAAAGCGACGACGAGGGGCGCACCTGGAGCGCGCCGCGCGAGCTGGCGCCCGGCAGCGCGCTGCCGCGCGGGCCGGTGCGCAACAAGCCGATCGTGCTCAGCGACGGCACCGTGCTCGCGCCGGGGTCCGATGAAACCAACCGCGTCTGGCGCGCGTTCGTGGACATCAGCGAGGACGGCGGCCTGAGCTACAAGCCCGGCGAACCGCTCCCGCTGGACACCGCGCGCATCAAGGGGCCCGGCGTGATTCAGCCCACACTGTGGGAATCCGCGCCCGGACACGTGCACATGCTCCTGCGCAGCACGGGCAAACACGTCTGCCGAAGCGATTCCAACGACGGCGGCCGCACGTGGTCGGACATTCAGCCCATCGACCTGCCCAACCCGAACAGCGGCATCGACGCGGTGCGCCTCGCCGACGGCACCGTCGCGCTGGTCTGCAACCCCGTGCCCCACGGCCGCTCGCCGCTGTCCATTCTGCTGTCGCAAGACAACGGCCGAACCTGGCCGCACCGGCGCGACCTCGAAACCGAGCCGGGCGAATACTCTTATCCCGCGATCATCGAAACGCCGGTCGGCATGGCGATCACCTACACGTGGCGCCGGGAGCGCATCGCGTTCTGGCAGGGATCGGTCGAGCAGATCAAGTAGCGGAAGATGGTCCGTCTTCAGGGACATTGCTTCTGTTTGGATGGTTGGGGCTGTCGTTGAAGGCCGTGTCCCAGAGGAAGCGGTGGAGCTGGGCCGCGCTGAGCCAAGCGCTTGTTCACAGCTCTCCACCCCCCTCCCTTGAGGGAGGGGCGGGGGGAGGGTGAGGCGCGGGTCTACGTTGTGTCACCGTCACGCGAATGTGGCGTGCATGGTTGCATAACGCTCGACCCTCCCCCAACCCCTCCCTGCGAGGGAGGGGGGTTGATGATCGCGTGCGCGATCATCGTGGTGCAGCGCGGCGGTGAAACAGGCGCTTGGCGCGTTGCCAAGGCGCGGCGCGCCTCGTCCGCGTGCATCCCGTCCAGGCGACCGGCCTGTTACGTTTGCGGGTTCGGTCTCGGCGCGTCCGCCAGCGGTTATAATCACGCGTTTCGTTTCGCAGGTTCGGCCGAGAAACCTTCAGGCATGCGTTGTTGATGTCGCGATCGCAATCCCATTCCCGTCTGCGCACTCTCCGTCCGATCCGGTCGCAGGACCTGGTCTCGCGGGTGACCGATGACCTGCGCCGCTGGATTTTCGAAGGCAAGCTGGAGCCTGACAGCGAGCTGCCTTCGCAGGCGGAGCTGGCGGATCGGTTCAACGTGTCGCGCACGGTGGTGCGTGAAGCGATGCGCAATCTGAGCGGGCAGGGGCTGATCGATGTCGGGCGCGGCCGCAAGCCGCGCATCAAGCCGGTCGACCCGCAGGCGGCGATCGAAACGCTGAACGCGATGCTGCGGCGCGCCGACGGCTCGCTGGAGCACCTGCTTGAAGTTCGCCGCACGATCGAGGGTGAAGTTGCTGCGCTCGCAGCGGAACGCGCCTCCACGGCGCAGGTCGAGCAACTCGTTCAAGCCAACGAGGACCTGCGCAATGCGCGGAAGCTTGACCGGCGCATCGCCTGCGACTGGCGCTTTCACGAGTGCCTGGCCGAGGCCACGAACAACCCGCTGTTCGTGCTGCTGATCAAGACGCTGGGCGGCCTGTTCGACGAGTTGCTGCGGCGCACGTCGCATTCGGACACGCAGGTGGTGTACGAGGCGCACAGTCGGCTGATCGACGCCGTTCGCCGACACCACGCCGGCGACGCGCGGCGCATCGCGCTGGCCAACCTCGAACTCACCCGTCACGACCTGCACGACTGAAACGCCGCCTCGACATGCCTTCGAGCCGGGCGCGGCGCTTTTCGCCGGTCGCACGTTCCGTTTCAGATCGCCTCGCCGCCCTGGAAGAGGGTGTCGTCGAACTGTCGGCGATGAATCCAGTCGAGGATGGCGGCGGCGTGGGTGTCGTGCAGGCGGTAATGCACCTCCCGGCCATGGCGCTGGCGCGCGACGATGCCGTAGCGGCGCAAGTGGTTGAGATGCTGGCTGACCAGGTGGTGCGGCTGGCGGACCTGCGCGGCGAGCGCGGAGACGGACATCGGCTCGCGACGCAGGCGCTCGAGGAGCTTCAGGCGCAGCGGATGGGCGAGCACGCGCAGGGTCTCGCTGGCGTGCTCGAGCGTGCGCGTGGACAGGCCGCGGGTGGGCTGGTTCGTCGTGCGGGCGGCCATCGTCACCCCTTCATTCGATGATATGGCGGAGCCGCCATATGTCAACGAGTCATAAATAACTATATAAATTGAACTTATGGAAATAAAAAGAAACGATTCCACGTGCTTGAACAGCGAAGCCAAAAGGCGGTATCGTAAGGGGCTCGATCCATCGGATCGCACCGGTCTTTTTGGCCGCCACGTCGGCGGCATCCGGTGAAGGTGGGCGAGGCGTGGCGCCGCAGCGCCACCGGTGCCTGAAGCAAGCGGGTTGTCGACTCTCGGTGGGGGCGGTCACGCCTCCGCCGGCCGGTGACACTCGACCGGCGAACGGTGAGAAGGCCGGCCGCGCCGCCACCCCGTACCGGGCATTTTCACGACCCAGCCCCAGCGCCCGCCGCGAGACAGCAGGAGTGCAACGACGATGACCGAGCCGCTCAAGCCGCTGGCCAACAAGGACAAGCCTTCCCCCGTGGAGGAGGCCAAGAAAAACAGCCACGCCCTGCTGACAAGAACATCATCAAGTTCCACGGCATCTACCAGCAGGACGACCGCGACACGCGCGCGGCCAACAAGGCGCTGGGCCTGGACAAGGACTGGATGTTCATGCTGCGCATCAAGGTGCCCGGCGGCGCGCTCACCGCCGACCAGTACCTCGCCATGGACCAGCTCGCCGACGAGATCACCCACAACGCCTCGCTGCGCGTCACCACCCGACAGAACTTTCAGCTCCACGGCGTGCTCAAGGGCGATCTCCGCAAAACCATCCAGCACGTCAACCGCGTGCTGCTGGACAGCCTCTGCGGCTGCGGCGACGTCGAGCGCAACATCATGGCCCCGCCCGCGCCGATCCAGACGCCCGCCTACCAGACCGTGCGCAAGCTCGCGCGCGAGCTGTCCGACGCCATGGCGCCAAAGACCAACGCCTACCACGAGGTCTGGCTCAACGGCGAAAAAGTCGATACCTCGCAACAGGAAAATGAGGACGACCCGCTCTACAAGGACGTCTACCTTCCCCGAAAGTTCAAGACCGGCATCGCACTGCCCACCGACAACTCCATCGACGCCCACAGCCAGGACGTCGGCCTCATCGGCCTGCCCGATGAAGACGGCAACATCACCGGCTACAACGTCCTTGTCGGCGGCGGGTTCGGCATGACCCACAAAAAGCCCAAGACCTACGCGCGCCTCGCCAGCGAGTTGGGCTTCATCAAGCCCGAGCATGCCATCGAGACCGTGCGCGTCGTCGCCACCATGCACCGCGACTATGGCGACCGCACCGACCGCACCCACGCGCGCGTCAAGTACATCGTCGAGGAGTACGGCATCGAAGCGTTCCGCGACGAGTTCAACCGCCGCGCCAGCTTCAACCTTCAGCCCTGGCAGCCGCTGCCCGAGCTGACCCACAACGACTGGCTCGGTAAGCACGAGCAGGGCGATGGCAAGTACATCTACGGCGTCTACATCCCCTGCGGCCGCATCATCAACGGCGACACCGTCCGACTCAAGACCGCCATCCGCAAGATCGTTGAGGCGATCCGGCCCAACGTCACCCTCACGCCGACGCAGAACATCCTCTTCGGTGATCTGACGGAAGACGACCTCAAGAAGATCGAGCGCACGCTCAAGGCGCTCAACGTGCCGACCGTCGACAACATGACCGCCACGCGCCGCTACGCCATGGCCTGCCCCGCGCAGCCGACCTGCGGCCTCGCGCTCACCGAGGCGGAGCGCGTCTTCGACGACGTTATCAGCGACTTCGAGCAGGAGATGCGCCGCCTCGAACTCGACGACGAGCCGATCACCATCCGCATGACCGGCTGCCCCAACGGTTGCGCCCGGCCATACTCCGCCGACATCGGCCTGGTCGGGCACAAGCCGGGCCACTACGACATCTTCATCGGCGGCTCGCTGCACGGCCACCGCATGGCCGAGTTCTTCCAGATCAACGTCCCGCAGGACCAGCTCGTGCCTACGCTGCGCCCGCTGCTGGAACAGTGGCGCGACCAGCGCATGCCCGAGGAGTCGCTCGGCGATTTCTGGGTGCGCACCTATGGCATCAACCGCGACAAGCCGCACATCGTCACCGGCGACCGCGACGACCCCGCCATCGTGCGCCTCAACGTCGCCGGCGCGCCGGCGTGAACATCAAGCAGCGATAAAAGCGCGGTCGTCCCCACCCTCCAAAGCCCGCGGATGGCGACGAAGGAGCCTTCCGCGGGGTTGCTGCCGCGCGGCTGTCAAATCGCCTTGTTGTTTAGCGGGCGATCGCAGATCGCCATGATCACGCCTGCGAAACAATCGCGATCCGTATTTCAACGCTCAACCGGAATCGGATCACGCCTGTTCCTGCGCCTCCGCCTCCGACTTCAACGTCGACGAGGGGTTGTCCTCAGACAACGGCGTCTGCGCCAACTCCGCCGGTGTCGCGTGGCCGCCTTGCTTGAGATGCGGCGGCTCCTTCGGGCCGTGGATCGAATGGATGTGCTCACGCCGCAACTGGCGCACCAGCCCCCAGCACATGAACGTCAGCACCACCGAGAACGGCAGCCCCGCCGTGATCGAGGCCGTCTGTAGCGCGTTCAACGGCTCCAGTGGATCGACCTCGCCCCCGCCGGTGGCTGCGGCTTCCGCGGCGAAGGCGCCGGCGATCAGCAGCACCGCCGCGATCACGCCTTCGGTCACCGCCCAGAACAGACGCTGCTGCCAGATCGGGTGCGGGTCGCCCCCGTTGGTCAGCATGTCCACCACCAGCGATCCGGAGTCCGACGAGGTCGCGAAGAAGATCGCCACGACCAGGATCGCCAGCAGCGACAGCGCGATCACGATGCTCCGCGCCAGCGGCAACTGCTCCAGCAGCACGAACATCGCATCGACCGTGCCGGCGTTGGCCAGCGCTTCGTTGCCCCCGTCCACGATGTAGTGCAGCGCGCTGCCGCCGAAGATGCAGAACCACGCGATCGACGCGCCCACCGGCGCCAGCAGCGTGCCCACGATGAACTCGCGAATGGTGCGGCCGCGCGACACGCGCGCGATGAACATCCCCACGAACGGCGACCACGCGATCCACCAGCCCCAGTAAAAGAGCGTCCAACTATCGAGCCACGCCTGCCCCTCGCCGGAGAACGCCCACGAGCGCAGGCTCGTCAACGTCAGCCGCTGAAGATACTCGCCCGTGCTCTGCACCGTGAAGTTCAGGATGAACAGCGTCGGCCCCGCGATAAACACGATCAGCGCCAGCAGCACCGCGCCGTACATGTTGAACACCGACAGCCGACGAATCCCCTTGTCCACGCCGAGCATGAGCGAAACCACGGCCACGGCGGTGATCACCGCGATGATCCCGACCTGCCACCGCCAGTTCTGCGGCATGTCGAACACCGCCGCCAGGCCCGCGTTGATCTGCGTGGCGCCCAGCCCCAGCGACGTCGCCAGGCCGAACAGCGTGCCGAACACCGCCAGGATGTCGATCAGGTGCCCCACCCAGCCGTAGATCCCCCGGCCGATCAGCGGATAGAACGCCGACGCCGGCCGCAGCGGCAGGTCATGGCGGAAGCAGAAGTAGCCCATCGACAGGCCGAGGATGATGTAGATCGCCCATGGGTGCAGACCCCAGTGGAAGATCGTCATGCGCATCGCCTGGTTCGCCGCCGCCGACGCGCCGCCCGCCACGTTCGGCACGCCGTCGGCCTGAAACGTCGCGTAGTGAAAGATCGGCTCCGCCACGCCGAAGAACACCAGCCCGATGCCCATCCCCGCGGTGAACAGCATCGAGAACCACGCCCATCGGCCCCAGAACGGCCGATCATCGTCCTTGCCCAGCCGAATCCGCCCGTACGGGCTGAACATCAGAATGATCGTGAACAGCAGAAAGAACGTCACCGACGCCAGGTACCACCAGCCGAAGTACGTGCTGATCCACGTCTTCACGTCGCCCGCCACGTCGCCCAGGTTCGCCGGGGCGATTACCCCCCAACCCACCAGCGCCAGGGTCAGCGCCAGCGAAGCCAGAAACACCGGCGGATTCGTATGCTCGTTCAGATAGGCTCGGACCTTGTCCATCATGGTGTGGTTCCCGTTGTAGAGCGAAGGTCGAAGTCGGACCCTACCAGCAAAACTTTAGAGGGGCAACCGACCACCGACCAAGATCAACCTCCGCTCCACACCCAAGTTACACCACCCCCTCCCCCCAAAAGCCCACGGTCTCCCGACCGTGGGCTTCCTCACGCGCTCCAACAAACCCCTCTCCCCCCGGAAGAGGGTGCCGAGCAGGTGATGTTTATTCGCGCGCAAACGGCAACGAGGCGGCGGGGAGAAATGCCACCGTCTCAACCCCCCTCCCTTGAGGGAGGGGCAGGGGGAGGGTGAGGCGCACACTCACCTTTTCATCCCCGTCACGCGCATCGGCGCTCATGGTTACCGATCGCTTCACCCTCCCCTGGCCCCTCCCTCAAGGGAGGGGGGTGACAGGGTCAGCGTCAACGGCGCGCGCACAACCACCCTCACCCACCGCGCAAACCTGCGCACCTTTTCAAAAAAATCACATCTCCCGCCCCACCCGACGCTTAACGCCACGCGCGC
>JBMCXL010000110.1:0-8655 GCA_048621015.1 Phycisphaeraceae bacterium | reverse complement strand
CAGGCGTGATCGTATAGCTGCGTTCAGCGAGGCGCTGCACGGTGTCGAGGCCGTGGACTTCGGTGATTCGCCCGTCCTGGTCGCCGGCGAGCAGGAAGTAGCGGTCCATGCTCTCCGGTTTGACGAGCTGGCCTGTGAGCGTTTCGCTGGCGGTGATGTCGGGGCCGAGCCCGCCGCCAGCTTTCCCGGCGCGCATGAGCATGGCGACATAGAGGCCGTCGCGCGTGAAGATGTGATACGGACCGAAGTAGCTGGCGGCGCCGGTGAATTCGCCGGCGAGGGTGAGCGGCATGGTCAGGCCCCACAGGTCACCGGGGCGCATCGCCGGCTTGCTCAGCGCGCTGTTCCAGCGCAGGCGCTTGCCGATGGACCAGATGATCTCGCCGTCGACGGTGCGCTTAGTCAGTGTCGGATCGCCGCCGGGGGTGAGCAGGTAAACGCCGTCGTCGTGGCGGTCGTCGAACCAGATGCCGCCGTTGTTGTGGTTGTGAGCGGTGAGGTTGGTTTCGATCGGCTGCTGGAAGTCATAGATCGGCCGATCGCCCTCGAAGCGCACGGGTTGGAACATGGTGCCGGCCTCGTTCCAAACGGTCAGGTCGCTGCCGATCCAGTTGAAGTAGGACGAGCCGCGGCGGCGGCGCGGCGCGGGGAAGGGGGTGACTTCGTCCACCTGCACGCGCGCATCGTCGTTTTTGTCCTGCCAGAACAGGGCACGCGGGCGCTGATGCGTGCGCAGGTCCTGCTCGTCCCATTTCGCGTCGAGTTGCTGGATGTAGTCATTGAGCGCTGGGTATTCGTCCTGCCACGGACCGATGACGCCGGCGATGGGCTTGAAGATGTCCCCTTCGCGCATGAACAGGATGTGGCCGCGCGCGCCGCCGGTCATGGCCCAGCCGAACTGTCGGCCGTTGTCGGCGGTGATGACGCGGAAGTGGCCGGAGAACCCGCCGGGCCGAGGCGCGCGGATCATGTCCGGATCGGTCTGCCGCCAGATGGTGCTGTGAATGCGTTTCGTGCGCTCGTTCAGATCGACGTTCCACAGGACGTTGTGGCAGTAGACCTCGCCCGGTTTGTCCGGGTCCATCCATGCCCAGCCGAAGTAGCTGCTGCCGCCGAAGAACTCGTTCACGAGCTCGCCGGTCTCGACGTTCCAGACGCTGATGCGCTTGGGAGAGTCCAATGTTTCGGCGACCCACAAGCGTCCCTCCGCGTCGATCGCGCAGCCACCGGGCGCGAGCATGCCCTCGGGCTCAAAGCGGCCGATGCGCGCCCGGCCGCCTGTCTTGCCAATGGAGCGCACGTACTCACCCGTCGGTGAGAAGAGGCTGACGTTGTGCAGTTCGCCGTGGTTGGTCACGTACAGGCGCCCTTGCGCATCCACTGTTAGGCCCGTCGGCTCATCGATGTGATCGTCGATGAATGTGGTGGTTTTACCATTCTCAATGCGCACGATACGAGCACTGCTGATCGCCAGCAGTGCACCGTCTTCATCGAGCGCGAGTCGGCCCGGCGCTTCGAATTGCCAAGTCTCCAGCAGCTCACCGCTGTCGACGTCGTTGACGGCAATCAGGTCGCGCTCACCGTAGCTCGTATAGAGTCGGCCGCCGCCGATCGCCAGACCGGTGACGCGCCCACCTTCCTCCTCGGCACCTACGGGCATTTCAGCGATCTCGCCGGAGGCGCTGAAGCTCAGCGGTCGACTGTCCGCGACATCGCGCATGCGCACCCCCTTGTGGCTGGCGAAGCCGTGCCCGCCGGCGACGAAGTAGCGCTGCGCCGCCTCGTCGACGGCGAGATACGTCGCGCTGTGCTTGGCGCCCCATTGTTTCTTGCCGCGGCGATCGGTGCGGATCACACCCCAACCGCTCTCGGCAGCGCTCCAGGCCAGCAGCATATGCTCGCCCGCGGCGGCGACGGTGGTGGGCTTGCCGTGATCGCCGCCCCAGCCGCCGGTGTTGTCGTCGGTCTTGTAGGGCGGATCGCCCGCGTTGTGCACTGACAGGATGAACTCGGTGGTGATCCGATCGCTGACGATCCCGCGCAGCGTGTAGGTGCCGGGGGTGAGCGGTTCGCCATCGTCGTCCAAGCCGTCCCATTGCTCGTTAACGGTGCCGTCCTCGCGCGGCGCTTCGGCGAGAAGCTGGCGGCGCAGGACGTTGTCACTGTCATAGAGGCCGAACGAGACATCACCACCGCGCGGCACATCAAAGCTCAGTTCCAACGGCGTCGGTCGGGGCGCCGCTTTGTCCGCTTGCCCCCCCGCGCCGGTGCTGGCGGACGCTGGTAACTCCCCGCGCTTCGCGAAAATCGCCTTGCCCCAGCACGCCGAGCTTTGAAACGGAAAGCCCGGCTCACGCAGCAGGTCGACCACCCAACCTTCGTCGCCGAGCGTCTTCAATCCATCGGGCCGGCCCCACTGCACTTGGAGGCTCGCCGCGGTCACGTCGCCGGCGCGCGGCCGATGCGTCTCGCTTAAAGTGTCCCATGGAATGCGGTACTCCATCGTGTAGCCGTCGCCGTCGTCCCACTTGCGGTAGGCCGCATCGAAGGTATCGCGCGGCGCGACCTCGTTCGGCCAGTCCTGCTTCGGCGACGCATACGCCATGCTGTACTGCACGTGCAGGTTCGGCTCCTGGCGGTCAGTGTAGTACCACAGCAGCAGGTGCGCCAGCTTGTGGTGGACCTGTTTCGGTTTGTCGTATTGTGACTCATCGCCCGGATAACGCGGCTCCAGGTACATGCGAAACTGAAACGCATCGGCGTCCCATGCCTTGTCCGCGTTCGCCTCGGGATCGTGGCGGTTCATCATCGGCGTCGGATCCCACACCCGCGCACCGATGTAAAACGCCTCGTCGGTGTACATCGCGTAGGTGATGACGCGGCGCTGGTCGTAGGTCGCCTCGGCCACGTAGCTCTCGATCCCCGCGCTGGTGTCCCAGTCATCAAGGCGGCCGTCGATAGTGATCTCCTCTGGCGCCGGCACCACGAAGAGGCGTCCATTGCGCCCGCGGGGGCCCTCGTCCGCGGCGTGTGTTGTGCCGAGCAGTCCAATGCTCAGTGTCAGGGCCAGCAGGCCGATCATGCCGTGTCGCATCATCACTGTTGTCTCCGGGGAATGGCGCTGTATGCTTTCGATTGCCGATCTATTCCACTACTCGTGGCCGATCTTGCTGGCCAGCACCGGTCGGACGCGATCGTGCCAGGCGCGGAACTGCTCGCTCGTGTAGGCTTGTCGATCGACGCTCGTTTCGGCGACGAGAAGCGCACCTTCGCCGATCGCGATACGCTCGATGGCGATCCCCTCAATTTCGTGGCGTGATCGCTGCGCACCCGGCAGCGCGGCCAGCGCATCAAGCACTGCCGTGAAGTCGACGGCCGCAAACGGGTCGATGCGCGCTCCCGTTTTCGGGTCGACGTTCACATCCTCGCCGATCAGCACGAATCGTTCACCGCCGCGCAGCGCGTCCGCGAGTGCGTCGAGATGCGGCTTCCACGGCGTACGTTGCAGGGCGCGCACGATGGCGTGGCGCGTGTCGCTTCGGCCGGGCGAATTCAGGAAGTAGCTGAGCCGATACTTCGCTTCCATGCCCTCGTGCGCGTTCAGGTAAATTTCGCGCAACCGGCGCAGGTGATCGAGCAGCGTCTCGGCCGACATCTCGCGCAGGGCGCGCCGGTCACTAGCGCGCGGCGGGAACGGTCGTAGCAATTTCGTCGCCGGCACGCCCTCGGCGGGTGTAAACTGCACCGTCGCCTCGGCGCGACGGCGCGCGAGGCTGTCGGTGGCGACGAGGCGATAGACGCCCGCGGGATCGTTGGCGGCGAACGGCACGTGCAGCGTACCCGACGCCTCGGTGATCTGGCCATTGCGGACACTGTGCGATTCGAGCCGCGCGCCGTCGGGGCCGCGCACGTCCAGCACGATCCCATGCGTCCCCGCATCGTCATCAACGCCCGTCAACGTCACGTCCACAGGCACGGTCTGCGCGCCGCGCACGCGCTGCGGCGCCTCAATGCGCAGTTCGCGTGGCGTCGCTTTCGCGAATGCCCACAGCGCCGCCTCGCCCGGCTTCAACGTCAGCCGATACACACCGGGCTCGCGCGGCTCGACCGCCTCGCCGCTGAACAGATCGAACGCCCGCGCCTCGGCATCGTGCCACCTCACGTCCGCCGTAATGATCGGGCTGCGATGGTCGGCGAATACACCCAGATACCGCACGCTTCCGTCCGGGCTTTCGAATGTCTGGCTCGCCCACCACGGCACCGCATCGCCCTCGGCCGGCTCATCCGAGATGCGCATCCCCCACCAGCCTTCGTTCAGGTCCGTCTCCTCGAGCGAGGTGAAACGTACGCCGAAGCGCGGCGTGACGCGCCCGTCGTCGCGCAGCACCGCGTCGATCAGCCGACGGTACGCCTCGCGCCCCGGTTCATAGAAGCTGTTCCATCCGTGGCTCCAGTCGTACACCATGTTCAGGTACATGACGCGCCCGTCGCCGACGCGGCGTTCGAGGATCATCGGCTCCCCATCGTCATAGCGTCCGAGCACGCGCACGTCGTCGCGCATCTGGATCACCTTGTCGCGGCCTTCGCTGCGCAGCGTCAGCTCGGAGACCGGCAGGCCGTCGAGCTTCACGGTCGCGTGGTGCTCCTGCTTTGCCTGGCTGGTGTTCAGCAGGCGAAAGCCCAGCAGGTCGCTCAGGCCGGAGGCTTCGCTGGGATAGGTGGTGAGCATGTTGCTGTGGGGCGTGCATACGGCGAGCCAGGGCGTGGCGATGAGCAAGCCGCCGTCACGCACGAAGCGTTGAAGGCGCTGCCCGTCCTCCGGCGAGACGACCTGTGCATACGAAGCGACGAGCACTTCGACATCATCGAAACCCTCGCTGTGCACGATGCGCGGCAGGTAACCGGACTTCTCTAGCGCCGAGTACACCGGCGCGTTGGGGCCGATCGCCGCGCCGAAATGCTGGCCGACGCCCTTGCGCAGCGGCTGCGGCGGGACGTACATGCCGAGATCCGGTGTGTAGCTGAAGCGTCGATGCAACAGGATCGGCTCGATCGGCGCAAGCTTGCGGCGCAGCAGCTTGGTCCAGAACGAGGCGCGCGTGTGCGTGTGGTCGTTGTTGAACGTCAGCGGAAGGTCGACCCAGTAGTCGAAGTGCGCGTTGCCTGCCAGTAACGTGGAATTCAGCATACAATCCCAGAGCGTGCGCAGGTCGTAATACGCCCACATCGCGCCCGAGAAGCCCAGGTGCTCGCCGTAGTCGCGCCGGGCAATGGCGTTGCGCGCCAGTGAACGTTCCTTGGGATAGAACGGGCCCTGGCCGGCGAAGTTGAACACGTCCACCTGTGGATAGAACCCTCCGGGTGCGCTCATGATCGTGCGCGGCACGGGGTTGCGGCGCTCCCGCCAGGCGTCGGTCGCCAGATCGCTGTACTTCTGGTAGTACCAGTCGAAGAAGCGGTAGGTCTCGTGGTAGGGCGCGCTGCGAATGATGTATTTCTCATTCGGGTCCGGGTCGGTCAGGTCGACTTTCTGTTTGCCTTCGAGGCGCTTGGGCCGACGGCGCTGCATCGCCTCCCACGCCTGCGCACCGACGAACACCCGCTGCGGCCAGCGGGCGTGCTCGCGCGCCAACGGGATGTCGTCGAAGCTCGCGTGATCCGTGCCCCACTGCTCGTTCAGCGCGTCGATGTCGCCGTCGTAGCGGTCGCGCAGGTATTGGGCGAAGACGCGCTGCGGCACTTCGGGGGCGTGGTCATCCTCCCAGTAGTAGCGCCGGCCCCAGCCGCCCTTGAACCCGCTCTCCTCGCCGAGCGAGACGAGCGAGACGGAGCGGTCGCCGATGCCGTGCTTTTCCGCCTGGCGGTCGAGCTGGGCAACCATCGCCGCGCGCGTGTCGTCCCAGTTGTCGTGCTCGATCTCGACCGAGAACGTGTTGATGCCCGTGCCCTCGCGGTAGGCGCGCAGCCCGTGCCGGTCCGCGGCGTACGGGTGGATGCCCATGGCCAGCGCGTTGAAGCCCGCGTCGCGCATCAGCGCCACAAGCTGCGGATCGCCGCCCCGGCTCCACACGGAGAACTCCAGCTTGTTCCGCGTGTCCCACGGGTCGTCGCGCTGCACCATCGCGCGCGCCGTCGCGGCGATCTCGCCGGCGCGCTCGAGCTGCGCCACCACCCAGTAATTCGCCAGCCACTCCGACCCGCCCGCCGGCATCTCGAAGCGCAGCGCCCCGAGCGCGTCGCGCTGCGCCGCTTGCAGCACGCGCCCGCGATGGTCCACCAGATAGCCGCGCAGCGCCATCGCGTCCTCATCCACCGCCTCATCCGCGCTCACCGTCGCCTCGATCGCCTCGCCCGTGCGCACCGCCGGCCGCTCCAGCGCCACCGCGATCGGTGCCGCGTGCTCGTAGCGCACCCACCGGCTCGCCTCCGACAGCACGCGTCCGCTCCGCGCATCAACCACCGTCGCGCGCAGCGCCAGGTGCTCGTCCACGCTCGGCAGCTCGGCGGTCAACTCGAACGCCGCCGCGCGCCGCTCACCGCCGTCAAGCGCCACCTCCACCGTTTGCTCGACGCGCTCATCCGTGAACCGCCCCGCCAGCGTCAGCCGCACCGTCACGCGCCGCGCCTCATCCAACCGGTTCTCCAGATCGACCTCGCCGGCCAGCGCCTCACCGGCGCGCACGGCTTCCACCTCCTCCGACAGATCGACCCGCGCCAGCACCGGAAACGCCTCGTCGCCATAAGTCAGCCCGTAAATCAATCGGCGCAGGAAGTGCGGCCAAAGGGCGCTGTCGTCGGGGCGCAGCGGCGCGTAATGCTCGTAATCGCTGCCGTGCGTCCAGGTGGCGCGCAGGCCGTCGAGGGCGAAAAGCTGCACGACCTGCCCGCCTTCCGGCGCGCGCCGGTGCCAGAACTCCAGGTTGCGCTCGCCCGAGCGCGTCAACGGCTCGGCGCGCTCGTCGATCGGCACCGCCTTGTGACTGTACGTGTGAAAGCCCGCCACCTCGAACGGAATCCCGCGCGACAAGGGATCATCCGTCGCGCCGTCCGCGCCCGAGGTCCACGCCCGCCAGCGGTGGTGCGCGCGGACCGGCAGCAGGTCAGCCAGCGGCCCGCTGGTCTGCGCCTCGGCTTCGGGGTCGTCGCTGTCCTCGGGCACCTCGATCGGCTGGGGACGCGCGACGTACACCAGCGCCCCGCCGCCGCGCACGTACGCGGCGAGCTTCTCGCGCACCGCATCGAGCGCTTCCCGTTGCTGGCGCCAGCGCGGCAGGCGCGCGATCACCACGTCGTAATCGTCGAGCCGATCGAGCAGGCGATCGCGATGGCCGTTGAGCGTCTCAGCCATCGTCTGCTTCATCTGGTCGGTCTCTTCCAACGGCTTGTCGGCCAGGTGGTGCGCCAGCAGGTGGTCGTCCGGTGTGACGTGCGCGAGCGTGTAGTCCACCTCCGCGCCGATCGCCGCGCCCACCTGGTGCGCCCACGCCTCGCGCGCGCCGCGCTGGCCCCGGTCGTCGATCACCAGCACCCGCGGCGCGTCCAGCGTGCGATGGTGCCACGCCGCGGGCTCAGGGGCCGGCGCCGTGTCTTGTGCTGACGCGCCGGCGGCCAGCAGCGCGCACGACAACAGCAGCCATCCAAACCGTCTCAGTGACCGATGGTGCATCGGATCATCTCCTGCGGGGAAAGCGCCAGCGGGGGAGCGCCTCTCAACCTCCATTACAGCTTGGCAGGTCTTGCATCCCTCATCGCGTTCCGTGGCGGCAACGTCATAATGGCGCGCATGTACAATGCTGGCGCACAAGGCTATTCGTCATCCCAGATGCAGTTGGGATCGCCACGGCGGACGTCGGGGCCGAAGACGTCCTGGCTGAGGGTGCTGGCGTGTCCGTCGATGAACCAGCCGTTGACGCTGCGGCCGCTGTGGCGCGTGTGGGGCTGCTCGTTGCGCTCGTTGCCTTGGATGTAGCGCGCTTGCAGGCCGTTGCGCCACTGAAGCCGAAGGGCCAATCCGCCTTTGCTCCCTGGTTGCTCATAGCCGAGAAGCTCTGAGAGTTGTGTGACGGCCGTGCTGGGGCCGCCGAAGCTCCAGGCGTCGGCGAGGTAGAGCGACTGGCTGGGCGTGACCACGTCCTCTTCGCCGCGCGCGTAGAAGCCGACACCGCTGCCGTAATAGAGTCCGCCGGGCGGATTCGGCGTGTCGTCTTCGCCGAGCAGGAAGACGTTGATGCCGTAGGTGCTGTGGTGGTGAGCGTACTGGTTGTCGCCGTACTCGCCGCCGTTTTCATCGAGCGCCTGGCCGACTGTCTGCGTGCCGTTGTAATTGTTGGTCAGGTCCATCGCTTCGGGGCACGCCGTGGCGCGGGCACTATCCATGTAGTCGGTGACCGCCTGCGGCCGGCCGAACAGCCCGTCCCAGTGTCCGATTTTCATGAAGCTCGCCCAGTACGCATCGCGGTTGGGCAGGTAGCCGTCGAAGTCGCCGGCATACAGTTCGAACGCGACTGAATGCTGGTGCAGGTTCGACAGGCACGCCACGGTGCGCGCCTGTCGTCGTGCTGCGCTCAGCGCCGGCAGCAGGAGTGCAATCAGAAGCGCTGTGATGGAGATGACCACCAGCAGCTCCACGAGGGTGAAGCCGCAACGATTTCGGTG
>JBMCXL010000109.1:0-8776 GCA_048621015.1 Phycisphaeraceae bacterium | reverse complement strand
GGCTCACGCCCTGCCGCCGCACGAGGGCCGCGGCCTGCCGGTGTGGGTCATGAGCCTGCCCCTGGCGCCGGCCGAGAAGATTCAGCAACTGGCGCACCTGCGCCACCTGTCGGACCCGGCGACCCGCCTGATGGCGCTGCGCCGGCTGATCCGCCTGTCGGAGCCGGGCGAAGCGGAAGACAGCCCCGGGCACGACGCGCTCGAAGCGATCGCCCTGTACTGCGACGATCCCGATCCGCAGTTGGCGCGGATCGCGCTGCGCCACCTGGCGCGCCGGCAGTACGCGGGGCTGACGCGGCTGCTGATGCGGCTGATCAACTCGCCGCACGAGAAGCTCCAGCAGTACGCGGCGCAGCGGCTGGCGCCGATCGGGTTCCAGCGGCTGTGGGATGCCTGGCCGAAGCTGGACGAGCGGCGGCGCGTCACGGCGGGGCGCGCGCTGGTGAAGATCGATCCGAACATGCAGCGCCACCTGGGCGAGAAGCTGGACAGCGACAATCGAACGTCGAAGCTGCGCGCGTTGAACATGATCGCCGCGCTGCAGATGGGCGGCGCGTTCGAGGCGACGCTGCGCGAGCTGGCCGAGTCGCCGGACGAGGTGATCGCGTCGGCGGCGGTGACGGCGCTGGGGTCGGTGGGCTCGACGGCGGCGATCGAGTCGCTGGAAAAGGCGATGTCGCACGCCGACCACCGCGTGCGCGCCAACGCGATCGAGGCGATGGGCCGGGTGCGCTCGACCCAGCACGTGCAGCAGTTGGCGCGCCTGGCGGACGAGGAGGAAAATCGGCCGCGCGCCAACGCGATCGGCGCCTTGATGCAGATGAAGGCGGGCGAAGCGCTGCCGGCCTTGACGCGCATGCTCGCGGACGAGCGGCCGGAGCATCGCCTGTCGGCGCTGTGGCTGGTGGAGCGCATGGGCGTGCTCGAAGCGGCGCAGGCGGTGGCGGAGCTGGCGACGTCCGATCCCGATCCGAAGGTGCGCCAGCGCGCCGAAGCGGTGGCGGCGGAGGTGCTGGAAATGATGCGCGCGCCGCGCGGCGGTGGCGGCAAGGAGTCGTCGATCCATGAGGCGGTGTGAGAGGATGTGCCAACGCGATCCGGACCTGCGCTCGCGGACTCGCTGCGGTCCGGCGTGGGGCGCGGTTGTCGTGCTGGCGCAGGAGGGTTCGCCGGCGTCGCGCGACGCGCTGCTGCGCGAGATCAGCGCCAACTGGGGCAACGACGTGATGGCGCCGATGCCGTGGCTGATTGTCGCGGCGGGGTTGCTGCTGCTGGTGCTGGGCGCGGTGATGGTGATGCGGCGCTGGCGCATGCGGCACCTGCAATCGCATCCGATGCTGGTGTTTCACCAGGTGGCGGCGACGGCGGGACTGAACTGGTGGGATCGGTGGCTGCTGATCCGGATCGCGCGGCAGCAGGCGCTGCCGACACCGTTGACGCTGCTGCTGTCGGGGCGCACGCTGCGCGTGCACGGGCGGGCGTACGTGGAGGCGCAACCTCCGTGGCGGCGCGCACCGGTCCTGCAGCGGATCGCGTCGATTCGGCGGAGCCTGTTCGGACGGATGGGCGCTGCGCCAGTGACGGGTTAACGAAGCGTGCCCGGCCGCAAGCGGCGGCGCGCGGACATGGAGTGAACAGCACGTGAGCCTGGAAATTGAAGCGAAGATGCGTGTGACCGACCGCGGCGCGATCGAGCGCCGGCTGGAAGAGCTCGGCGCGCAGCACGGGCCGAGCATCCTCGAGCAGAACACGTACTTCGACAGCGACGATCATCAGCTCAAGAGCACCGACCAGGGCTTGCGCATTCGCGTGGAGGTGCACGACGGCGAAGCGCAGACGGCGACCATCACGCACAAGGGGCCGCGCGCCCACGGCAAGCTCAAGAGCCGAACGGAAACGGAAGTGACGGTGAGCGATGCGCGCGCCGCGGCGGAGCTGCTGGCGGCGCTGGGGTTTCTGCCGCAGTTGACGTTCGAGAAGCGGCGGCAGCGGTGGACGCTGGACGGTTGTCACGTCGAGATGGACACGCTGCCGCACCTGGGCGAGTTCATCGAGATCGAAGGGCCGAGCGAGGAAGCGGTGCTGGAGGTGCGCCGGCGGCTGGACCTGGCGGAGGCGCCGCTGATCCGGGCGAGCTACATCGCGATGCTGGTGTCCCACCTGCGCGAGAATCAGTTGCGCACGAACAATGTGCGGCTGGAGGAAGAAAGGATTTGATGGCGCGGTCGATCGGTGTGTGATACGGATCGCGATTATTTCGCAGGCGTGACCATGACGATCTGCGATCGCCCCCTAAACAACGAGGCGGTTTCATCGCCTGCGAATTGATCGCAACGCGTGTGACTGGTTTGTGAAGGAATACCCCGCGGAAGGCTCCCGCGTCGCCATCTGCGGGCTTTGGGGAAAGTGGCGTGCGTGTGGTGTGGGATGGCGTGGACGAAAAAGGCGGGCAGCGGCATGCTCCGTCGGGGGGTCAAACATCGGAGCAAAGCACACTGCCCGCCAAGGGTTCCGCTTCGCTTGCGCGAAGCGGAGCTTCAGGTTTCGTGATTCATCAGCGCCGCCTTTAGCATCTCGCGCACGCGTTGGCGAAGCGCGGCGGGTTTTTTGATCGTGACCTGGTCGGCGTAGCCGCAGATCCACCACGCGATCTCGTTGAGGCCGTCCACGCGAAAGCGCATGCGGCAGCGGCCGTCGGGCAGCAGCTCGTGCTGCTGACTGGCGTGCCAGCGCACCTCGGCGACGTTCCGGCCGACCTTGGATGAGAACTCCAGCTCGATGTCGTACTCCCTGCCTTCAGGGATGAGCTGCCAGGCGTTGCCGATCTTTTTCGTGGCGTCGAAGCGTTCGGGTCGGCGGAAACGGCGCTGGAGGGGTTCGAGCGCTTCGATGCGCGCGAGCTTGAAGGTGCGCACCTCCTCGTGCGGCTTGCTCCAGCCGATGGCGTACCAGGCGCGCGCGGCGAAGTGCAGGGCGTAGGGATGCAGCTCGAGGTCAAGCGCATCGCTTTCGACGGGGCTGCGGTAAGTGATGCGGCAGGCGCGGCGTTCGTCGATGCACTGCTGGATGGAGCCGTAGTGTTGCTGTTCGCGGTCGGTGGTCAGGGCGCCGCTGTCGTTGATGGAGACGTGGCTCATCATCTCGCCGCAGACCGAGCGGATGGGCTCGGGGACGGTGCTGAGCAGTTTGTAGATGGCCGAGAGGGCCGCGGGCGTGAACGGCCGATTGCGCTGCGCAGCGGCGAGCTTGCCGAGCACCATCAGGCCCAGCGTCTCGGGCACGGTGAGGCTGATCGGCGGCAGGAAAAAGCCGCGGCTGATGCGATAGCCCTGGCCCGGCTCGTGATAGTACGGCACGCCCGCCATCTGGAGCATGTTCAGGTCTCGAAACAGCGTGCGCCGGCTGACGCCGAGCTCGTCCATCAACTCGCGCACCGAGCGGGCATGGCCGCTCTGAAGCAGCGTGATGAGCCGAAGCAAACGATGCACCCGACTGACACCCATCGCCATCGTCGACCATGCCCCACATCGTTACACCCGCGATGCGCCGTCGCCGCGGCGCCGCGCCGGTGTTTTCGTCCGCGCATGTCGCGGTGTGAATCAGTTGCCAAGCATCGAAGTGACCTTGATCCGTCAACGGCCAATGTAACCGACGGGGCGGGGCGCGTCACGGGTGAGGTGCGCACCACAGGGGTGTGGTGGTGCTGCGTGCTACCTGTTCACGCGCGTTCTGAGCGGGTCTGCGAACGAAGGGCGGGATTTGTTCGCTGAACATCCACCGGAAAGATCCCGCCCTTCGCTGCGCTCAGGGCGGGCGTTAAGCGGAGGGCGCGGGGGCGAATCCGCTGCGGCGCAGCAGGTCCATGAACTGGTCGGTGAAGACGAAGTTCTCTTCGGGGAAGCGCGTGCCGGCGCGGTTGTGGTCGATGTGACTGAACACCAGCTCGATGTGCGCCAGCGGCTGCGCCTCGCCGGTGGCGGGGTCGATCAATTCGGTGACGCCGCTGGTCGAGGCGCCGGAGGCGTCGATGCGCTCGAGCGTGGCGGTGTGGCGAATGGCATAACCGGGGCGCGCGTCGGTGGTGAACGTGGCGCGGGCGATCTTGGCGAGGATGACTTTCTCTTTGAACCCCTCGGCGTGGCCGACGAGGATGCCGGCGGTCTGGGCCATGCCTTCGATCACCAGCGTGTTGGGCATGAGCGGCAGCGCGGGATGCGTTTCGGTCGCGGCGAAGTGATCGTGCAGCACGTCCTCCGCGGCGGAGACGTTCTTCAGCGCCACGCAGCGCGTGCGATGCTCGAGCTCCAGGATGCGGTCGATCCAGATCCAGCGCATGGGGGGAGGAGGGGTGGGGATTGGGGATTGGGGGTTAGGGGTTGGGGTTTCAAGTTCGGGCGGAGATGGTGATGGATGGTGCGCCTGTTTATTCGGGCGCACTGGACTGGTCGCTTAAGCGACCAGTCCGCCCCCATCCCCAATCCCTAACCCCCAATCCCTAACTCTGCTCCAGCTTCGCCTGCACGAACTTCACGATGGCGTCGACGGTGAAGACGTTGGCGAACTCCTCCACGTCGCGCGACTGGTCGAACTCGGACAGGTCGGCGTGCGGCAGACGCTCGCGCAGCTCGGCCATGCCGGTGTCGGTGACCTTGCCGTCCTGCACGTAGTTGGGGTCGTTCAGCACGCTCTCGGGGAACAGCTCGGACTGCTCGATCTTGATGTTGAACGCTTTCTCGAGGCGAAAGACAATGTCGAGAAAGTCGATCGACTCGGCGCCGAGATCGTCCACGAGCTTGGCCTCGGGCGTGACCTCCTCCTCGTCCACGCCGAGCGCATCCTCGAGCACTTCCTGTACCTTGCCGAAGACTTCGTCCTTGGTAACGTCCATTGGGATTCTCCGGGATTCGCTTTTCACCGCCGCTGGCGGCTTAGCAGGTCGGCTCACCGCGGACCGCTTCCGAGCCAACCGCTTCCAATCTGAACCGGCCCTGCACGGCGACCTGCTCGTCCACGCGGCCGACGCCCTGAAACTCGTACGCCCCGCCCGCCGCGTCGTGCCTGCGAAGCGTCACGTCCACGGTCAGCGTCTGGCCCGGCTGCACGAAGCTGCCGTACTTCACGTTGCGCACGTCGCGCACCACCAGCGGCCGATCGGGCGCGCCGTCGCCCTCCGCCACGAAACGCCGCGCCGCCTGCACCAGCGTCTCCAGCATCATCACACCGGGCAGCACGGGAAAACCGGGGAAGTGGTCGGCCAGATACTCCTCGGCCGCCGTCACACTCTTCACCGCGGTCAACCCGTCGTCCCGTCGATCCAGCACACGATCGATCAGGTCAAAACGCACTGTGTCGGTCCTGTTTACCGGCTGGCGAGTGTAGTGAGCCCCCGCATCCGATGCAACCGTCGCGCCACATGCTCACCCCACCGCACACCACCAGCCGCGCGACCGGCCAACTCCCGACGCCGACTCGCGATATAGTCGCAGCCGTGCGCCCGCGCACCACGCCGCGACCGCCATCAAGGAAACGCCCATGACCGATATACAGGTTCCCACCATCGCCGCCCAGCACCAGCGCGCCGCCGCGCGTTTTCGCGAGATTTTCGGGCGATCGCCGCGCTTCGCCGCCGCCGCGCCGGGACGGGTCAACCTCATCGGCGAGCACACCGACTACAACGACGGCTTCGTCCTGCCCATGGCGATCCAGCGCCAGACCGTCATCGTCGCCGACCGCGCCGGTGACCCATCCCCCAACGAAGCGCGCGTCGTCTCCACCAACCTCCCCGAGGAAGCGCGCTTCCCCGTCGCGCGCGACACGCCCACCGGCGCGCCGAGCTGGTCCAACTACATGCGCGGCGTCGTTGCCGCCTGCGCGCAGCGCGGGCTCGACCCCGGCGGCTTCGACGCGGTGATCGACTCCACCGTGCCGACCGGCGGCGGCCTGTCCAGCAGCGCCGCGCTGGAAGTCGCCACCGCCACGCTCATCGAAGCCATGACCGGCCGCGCGCTCGACGGCAAGGAAAAAGCGCTACTCTGCCAGTGGGCCGAGCACGAATACGCCGGCATGCCCTGCGGCATCATGGACCAGTTCATCAGCGCGATGGCGCAGACCGACCACGCGCTGCTGATCGACTGCCGCACCCACGAGACCGAGCCCGTCCCGCTGGACGATCCCGACATCGCGGTGCTGATCGTCAACTCCAACGTGGCGCACGAGCTGGTCGGCGGCGAATACGCCGAGCGCCGCCGACAATGCGAAACCGCGGCGAAAGCACTCAACGTCGCGGCGCTGCGCGATGCGACGATGGTGAAGTTGGACGCGGCGAAGGCGAAGCTCGATGAGACCACCCGTCGCCGGGCGCGCCACGTCATCACCGAGAACGAGCGCACGCTCGACGCGGCCGCGCGCCTCAAGCAGCGCCACTGGCCCGCCGCGGGCGAGCTGATGCACCAGAGCCACGTCTCGCTGCGCGACGACTTCGAGGTGAGCTGCCCGGAGCTGGACCTGCTGGTCGCCCTGGCGATGGAGCACCACGACGCCGGCGTGTTCGGTTCGCGCATGACCGGCGGCGGCTTCGGCGGCTGCACCGTGACGCTGCTGCGCGCCGACGCCGTCGAGCGCGTCACCGCGGACATCACCACCCGCTACGAGAAAGAAACCGGCATCACGCCCAGCGCCTTCGCAACACGCGCCGCCGCGGGCGCACGGATCATCAACACGCCCGGCCCCACATAACCAACCACGCCGGACCGAAGCGACCGCAGGGAGCGCAGGTCCGGATTCGGCCGCGAAGATCCGGACCGCCGCTCGCAGACTCGCTCCGGTCCGGCGTGGGACCGATTCCGCCGACTGCTCTTATACTGCCCTGCCATGAACGCCATGCTGGACGATCAGACGTACGTCTACCTGAACGGCTCGTACCTGCCCAAACACAAGGCCGCGCTGTCGGTGGAGGATCGCGGCACGCTGTTCGGCGACGGGGTGTACGAAGTGGTGCGCTATTACGGCGGCCGGCCGCTGGCGATCGAGGCGCATGTGGATCGCTTGCGCGCGAGCCTGCGCGGCATCGCGCTGGACGCGCCGGCGGACGTGGCGCAACTGCCGGCGATCAGCGATGAGCTGGTCCAGCGCAACAACATGGCCGACGCGAAGGTCTACTGGCAGATCACGCGCGGGCCCGCGCCGCGCGACCATGCGCTGCCGGCGCAGCCGCAGCCGAGCGTGCTGGTGATGAGCTATCCCGCCGCGCCGGTGGATGCGCAGCGCGACTGCCCGGGGTGGCGCGCGATCACCGCGGAGGACCGGCGCTGGCAGGACTGCTGGATCAAGTCGCTGATGCTGCTGCCGAACGTGCTGGCCAGGCACGCGGCCCAGGCGGCCGGCGCGCACGAGGCGATCCTCCATCGCGACGGCACCGTCACCGAAGGCAGCAGCACCAACGCCATGATCGTGCGGAATGACACGCTGCGCACCCACCCGGCCGACCGGCACATCCTCGGCGGCGTCACGCGCCGGCTCGTGCTCGATCTGGCGCAGCAACTCGGCTACACGGTACGCGAAGAGGCGTTCACCCTCGACGAGCTGCGCGCGGCCGACGAGGTGCTGCTCACCGGCACGACCACGCACGTCGCGGCCGTCACCCACATCGACGATCAACCCATCGGCGCCGCCGCGCCGGGACCGGTCGCCCGCGCGCTGCACGAAGCGTTCGTGCGCCACGTGCAGACCCAGTGCGGCGCGGCGCGGCCGTGAGCATGTCCCGACACGAGAATGCCGCAGCGCAACGCGACGCGGATTGGTCGGGCGCTACGTCAACGGTGCATGTCGCGGTGTCCTGCGACCCGCGGATCAGCCCGGCCCGTCCCGCGCGGCGATCGGCTGAATGTCCGGCACCGGCGGTTGGCCATGGTCGCCCACGGTCCATTCCAGGTCGGCGGGACTGGCCGGCTCGTCGGGCATGTAATCATCCCCCGGCGACCACCATGCCTCCGTACCCCGGGCATGGTAGTAGAGGTACATCGCGTCGCTCCACAGGTCCCAGCCGACCCCCTCGACCGCCTCGAACCAGATCTCCCCCGGCTCCGTGCCCGGCGCTTCGCCATGCCGGGTGTAGCAGTAGAACTCAGGCCCCGGGTTGTAGAGGTAATAGGTCCCGTTGACCGCCTCGTAGCCGGCGCCGCTGACCTCCAGCGCCTCGGGCAACTGCCCGGGCGGCCGGTCGGCAAGGTCCAACCGCCAATAGGTCCACCACAGCCTGGCCTCGTCGCCCACATCGCGCCCGAACCAGCCCGCACCAAAGGCCAGCATGGCCACCGCGGACGTCAGCACAAACTGTCGCGACACCACGCCCGCCGTGAATCTGGCAATCGGCCCCTGGATGGGAGAATTCCCCATGCACGCCCCTCCTGACGCAAGCGGATGGTAGTAAAACAACATTTTCCTCACAAGAGAGAATGCTCGTGATTGACTGCGGATTTACCCGTAATCCCCGCATGCGACGGCGGATGAGCCGGCTCACGATGGATATTTGTGCATTCGGCCGGCCGGGGGTGGCACTGACAAGGCCGGCGGCGGCCTTGTCAGTGTTCGCGCAGCGGAGGGATGAAGCCGCGTGTGCGCGCAGAGGCCGCCGAGAGCGCAGAGAGCGCGGAGGCAACGAAGATATTACACATTTAACTTAAATGTTTATCTTCAACTCGCTGCGATGCTCTGCGGCCTCCGCGCTAGAGCGCCTTCACCCCAAGCGTAGCGCGTTTGGCGCTTGTTCGGGTTGCGC
>JBMCXL010000108.1:0-8782 GCA_048621015.1 Phycisphaeraceae bacterium | reverse complement strand
CTGCCCCTCCCTCAAGGGAGGGGGGTTGAGACGGTGGCATTTCTCCCCGCCGCCTTGTGGGACGTTGTCAGGCGAATGTCGCTTTGCCTGCTCGGCGCCCTCTCCCGGCCCCCGGAAATGGGAGAGGGTTTGGGGGGTTACTGGTTGTTGTCGATGGGGGCGGGGGTTTGCTGGTCCGGTTGCTGGGGGACGGCCTGCTCGCCGAGCTGGCTGCGGACGTGGTCGGCGGCTTCGTTGTAGGTCTGTTCCAGTTCGTCGATCGCCTGGTCGACGCTCTGGGTGGCCTGGTCCCATTGCTCGGAGCCGGCCTGCTCGAGGTTGCGCAGCTCCTCGCTGACCTGCTGGGCCTGCTCGCTGAGCTGCTCGTCGTATTCCTGCCATTGCTCGCCGAGCTGGTCCTGGTTCTGCTGGGCCTGCTGGCGGAGCTGGTTGATGTTCTGCTCGAGCTGCTGGAGACGCTGGTTGGTCTGCTGGACGTATTGTTGC
This sequence comes from Phycisphaeraceae bacterium, assembly GCA_048621015.1. Lineage (GTDB taxonomy): Bacteria > Planctomycetota > Phycisphaerae > Phycisphaerales > Phycisphaeraceae > JBMCXL01. Next base: position 8,296 of record JBMCXL010000108.1, on the reverse strand, counting down.
TGCTGTTGCTGTTGTTGCTGGGGCTGCTCGCCCATCTGTTGTTGTTCGCCCTGCTGTTGCGGTCGCTGTTGCTCGCCGCCGCCGGGGACGTCGGTGTCCTGGGCGTCGGGCTCGGGGGGCTGGCCGATCTCGCCGGGCTCCTGCTCCTGTTGCTGCTGGTCAGTGGGCTGCTCCTGCTGCGGCGTGGTGCCCTGCTCTTCGCAAGCGACCAGACCGAACATCGCCACGAGCACGGCCACCGTGCCAAGCTTGTAAGTCGCACTGATGCGCCACATGGTTGGGTCTCCTTCCCTGGCTCCCTGCTGGTGCTGCGCGTCCACTTCGATGGACGATCCCGCTCGTGCGGGAGGATAGCGCGGCGGAGTGGCCGGCAACAGCCCGCGATTGCCGCGTCGCGCGGTCCGGGTGAGGCAGTGAGCGCGGGTGGGGATGAACCGGGTGTGGGATGCGCTGCAGACCAGCGCGGGCTGGGCGCGATTGCCGGGTGCTGCGGCCGGGCGTAAGCTGGCCGGGATGGCCAAGCGCAGAGAACAGAAACGGGAGCAGCGCAAGCGTCAGCGCAAGCAGAGCGAGCAGCAGCGGCAGCGCGCGCTGGACCGCGCCAAGGCGCGGCCGCGACCGCGCGACGAGCATTCCAGCGTGACGCACCTGCACGAGCAGCTCTTCCTGACCAGTCCGCAGTACACGGGCAAGGGCGAGTTCCGCGTGGAGGCGGGGCGCATCACGGTGGGCGGGCTCGGCCAGTGCGGGATCAGCGATCTGCGGCCGCTGGCCGAGGCGCCGCTGCAGGTGCTCGATCTGGCGCAGAATCCGGTGAGCGATCTGACGCCGTTGCGCGGAATGCCGTTGCGCGAGCTTTACCTGGAATCGACGCAGGTCACGGACCTGTCGCCGTTGGCGGGCCTGCCGTTGGAGAAGCTTTACCTGAACGGGACGGCGACGGCGGACTTGAGTCCGCTGGCTGACGCGCCGCTGGTGGAATTGAACCTGCTGGGGACGCGCGTGGCGGATCTTTCGCCGTTGGCGACGACGAAGCTGAGCATGTTGTGGCTGAATGAATGTCCGATGAAGGACATTTCGCCGTTGAAGGCGTTGCCGCTGGTGAGCCTGACGCTGGAAGGGACGGCGGTGGCGGACCTGTCGCCGTTGACGGGGAGCGAGACATTGCAGCGGCTGCACATCGGGCGGACGCCGGTGAGCGACCTGACGCCGTTGGAAGGGTTGTCGCTGACACGGTTGATCTTTGAGGCTGAGCGCATCGAGCGCGGCATGGAGGTCGTTCGCAGCATGACCAGCCTGACCGAGATCGGGCCGGACCTGGAGCATCGGCTGGCGCCGGAGCAGTTCTGGGCGCAGCATGCGCCGGCCGAGTGAGGGTGGGGTGGAGCGGCTACACTGGAAGGCTCGGCATGGGCCGAGCGGCGCCCGGGCCCGCCCCGGCAACGCCTCCGTCGCGGCCCCGTGACCGGCGGCGGCGGCGCGCTATAATCGCAACCCCTGGGTCCAGAATGTGCCCGCGCCGGCCGGCCCCCCCGAGCGACCATCCGCGAGCGACCACCTCATGAGTGCCAAGTACCGAAGGGTCAAACAGGCTGACCTGGCGCTGCCCGCGCCGCTGCGCTGGCTCACCCGCGCGTTCAGTTCCATCACCCTGGCCGTCATCCTGCTCACCGGCGTGATGCTCTACAGCGTGCTCGGCACGGTGCCGCTCTATTACATGACGCTGGCCGGCCTCTACGCCGCGGCGATCGCGGGGACGGTCGGCCCGGCGGCGCTGCTGGTCTTCGGGCTCACCCGGGCGCGGCTGCCCCTGGCCGGCAAGATCGTCGCGAGCGTGATGCTGCTCGCGGTCGCCGGCGTGCTCGCATACTGGCTCAGCATGCGCGGCTACACCTGGGCGTATCACAACGACTGGCTCAACGCCCACCGCGCGCTGGTCGTCTACCGCCTGCCCGCGCTGGAGATGACCACGCAGGAGTGGTTCGGCTGGTGGCCGATGCAACTGATGCTCGTGCTGTTCGTCATCAACATGATCTGGGCGACCATCCGGCGCATCGAGTTCAAGTTCGTCAACATCGGCGTGCTCACCGTCCACTCGGGCATCGTTGTCATCGCGCTGGGCTCGATGCTCTACGGCCACTTCAAGGTCGAAGGCGACACCATCCTCTGGCGCCAGGACCTCGGCGGCGGATGGGAAAACGTCTTTTACGACGCAAGCGCACCGGCGCTTTACGTCACCCTCGAGAACACCGAGATGATGCTCCCCCTGCCGGAGCTGCCGCGCTACAACGATTACGAGATCGGCGAGCTGGACATCCGCCTGCACGACCGCCCCACGGTACGCGAGCAGCTCGGCGAGCGCGTGCGGCTGACCATCCCCGGCTTCGTCGCCTACGGTGAGCTCCAGCCGCGGTGGAAACCGATCGAACAGCTCACCGAAAGCCAGCCCACGCAAACCACGCCCGCGCTGGACCTGCGCATCGACAGCGACCAGGGCGCGCAGCGCCTGCGCCTGCTCGGCGAGGTGCCCGCGCGGCGCGTCGCGGAGTTCACCGGCTGGTCGATCGAGTACCTGGTCGACCCGTCCGAGCAGCGCGTGCGCGACCTGCAAAGCCGGTTCGACGGCATGCACGGACTGGTGGTCGAGATTCCCGAGCAGGATTTCCGCGCTGTCTACGCCATCGAGCCGGGCGAGACGATCGAGGTCGGCGACACCGGCTATACACTCAACGTCGAGCAGATCGGCCGATACGACATGCCGTTCATCAGCGAAGGGTACGAGAACGCGACCGACACGCGCGCGCTGGTGCATGTCGAGGGCAACGGCAAGGATTTCCGGCGCATCGCGATGCACCGTTACCCGGAGCGGTCGCAGGATTTCGTTCCGCCCCCGGAAGGCGCGCCGGATGATGCGAGCGTCGGCCCAATGGGGCAGCGGCGCGATCCCGACCCGGCGATTCACCTGGCGTATCTCGACAACAGCCGCGCGCAGTATCACCTGGTCGCCGACTCGGCGGACGATGCGTCGCCGGCGGTGATCGTGCGGCTGCCGGGGGCGGCGCCGATGTACGCGGAGCTGCCGGAGGGGCGCGTGCCGGTGCCGGGCGCGGATGCGGGGCAGCGGTGGGCGACGGTGATGGGTCATCACCCGCGCGTCGCGCGCGTGCTGGAGCCGGTCGCCACGCCCAAGGCGCAGCGCAAGGCGGAGGACGAGGGGCATTACATTCAGTCGGTGCTGCCGGTGCGCGTGGAGGTGGATCTGCCGGAGGGTGAAACGTGGCAGCGCCTGGTGTGGCTGCACCACATGCGCTATCCGAAGTACCCGGACCAGACGCATCGGCCGGTGACGGTGGACGTGCCGACGGTGGGCGAGGTGCGCATCGCGTTCAGTCGGCAGCGCTACCAGTTGCCGTTCGCGATGGCGTTGCGGGACTTCACGATGACGCCGTATGAAGGCTCGAACATTCCGCGCGACTTCGCGTCGGAGGTGCTGATCGCCGACGTGAACGAAGACGGCATGATCGCCCGGCAGCCGGAGACATACGTCACGCACCTGAACAACCCGATCGTGTATCACCCGAGCAGCGCGTCGCTGCGTCTCAGCCGACTGAAGATCAGCCAGAACGGGTGGGACCCGCCGCAGGACGGCGACCCCAACGCGCAGGCGCGCGACGCCGAGGGCCGCTTCACCAACCAGCAGCGGTTCACGGTGCTGGGCATCGGCAACAACGTGGGCGTGCGCATCATCGCGATCGGGAGCATCATGGTCGCGCTGGGCATTCCGTGGGCGTTCTACATCAAGCCCGTGCTCGTGCAGCGCCAGAAGCGCCGCATCCAGGAACAGCTCGCCCGCCAGGGCCATGCGCCGCCGAACCAGACCCCCGCCCCGCGCAAGGAAGAGAAATCCAGGCAGCCGGTGCCTTCACCTTCCAGCGTGTGACCGCCCCACTTTCCCCTGCTTTTGCCATGCCACACCATCGCCTGCTCATCGTGCTCCTGTTTGTGACGACCGCCCTGCTCGCCGCGCCGCTGAGCGCGCAGGTGCCCGGCGCGCCGGACGGCAACAACCTGCCCGGCGAGGGCGCCATGGTCGATCCGCACGCGCTGGAGGAACTCGGCGCGACCGACGGTGAAGCCGCGCCGCCGAACGATCAGCACCATCACGGCGCGCACGGCCATTCCAGCATGACGTTCGCGGAGCACCGCGCGTTCGCGCAGCAGATCAACCTCGCCGACCTGCGCGGCCTGGCGGTGTTCGACAACGGCCGGGTCAAGATCCTCGAAACGCTCGCGCAGGAGCAACTCAAGCGCATCTACGGCAAACCCGCGTGGAAGGACGCCGACACGGGCGCGACATACGATCCCGTGTTCACCTACCTCGACATCGTCTTCAACCGCGGCTACTACCACGACAAGGCGATCATCCACGTCGAGCAACTACCGCTTCAGCAGCAGCTCGTCGGTCACCTGCCGCGCGACGAGGCGGCGCGCTGGACGAAGCTGCGCAAGCTCAGCCCGCACATGTTCGAGGCGCCGTCGGTGGCGCGCGTGCTGGAAGGCCGCGGCTCGGACCTGCGCCATTACGAAGCGCAGCAGCAGGTGCTCGGCGCGGCGATGGCGTTCGATCGGACCGGTCAGCGGCTGGTCATGGTCAGCCCCCCCGCCGACCAGGACCAGTGGGCGCACCTGCTGGAGCTGCGCGACACGCGCCTCGCCGCAGCCGAGGGAAGCGATGCGACCGCCGCGGCGCTGAGCGTCGCGAACCCCGAGGCGGCGTCGGCGGTGAACGGCGCGGTGCAGCAGCTTGCGGTGGCATGGGGCGAGGGTGATGCGAACGCGGTGAATGAAGCGATCGGCGTGCTGACCGAGCACCTGCCGCGCATCAACCCCGAAACGTATCCGCCGAGCTGGAAGCTCACGCTCGAATCGATCTACAACGCCACGCACAAGTTCACGATCGGTTACGTGGCGTACCTGCTCGGCACGATCACGCTGCTGATCGCCTTCGCCGTGGGGCGCAGGTGGATCACGACCACGGGCGCGGCGCTGGCGCTGGGCGGGTTCGCGGTGCACACCGCCGGCATGCTCGTGCGCGGCGTGCTGTCCGGGCGCTGGCCGATTCACAACCAGTTCGAGTCGTTCATTGCGATCACGTGGTTCGCCGTGGGCGTCGGGCTGGTGCTGATGTTCGTGCGGAGGCAGTGGCTGTTCGGCGCGGCGGCCGCGGCGCTGGGCACGTGCTCGCTGCTGCTGGCGAACATGGTCGAGATCCCTTCCAACGACGTCGGCCAAGTCGCGGGCATCCTCGACACCAGCAACATCCTCTACATCCACGTCAACATCGTCCTGTGCAGCTACGCGCTGATCGCGCTGGCGTTCTTCATCGCGCTCTTCTATCTCGCGGTGCACCACTTCGGCGACAAGACCCCGGGCGCAGGCGACGGTGGCGGCGCGCAGGGCGGGGCCGGCATGCTCCAGTTCGCCGCGGCGGGGCTCGGTCATGACGCAACCGCCGACGCCGCGCCGGTGCGCGGGCGCCAGGCGCTGCTGCACGACCTGGACCGGGCGCACATGATCGTGCTGCAACTGGCGTTCTGGCTGCTGGGCGTCGGCGTCCTGCTGGGCGCCTACTGGGCCGACCACGCCTGGGGCCGATGGTGGGGCTGGGACCCGAAGGAGACGTGGGCGCTGATCACCTGGATCGTCTATCTCATCGCCATCCACGTGCGCTTCGGCGTGCAGAAGCGCGGCCTCGCCACCGCCTGGCTCAGCGTCGTCGGCTTCTTCGTGATGCTGTTCACCTACTGGGGCGTCAATCTGCTGCTGCCGGGATTGCACTCGTATGCGTGAGGCGAGGGTCGGCGTCTCCACATGAACCGCACCGCCCGTCCAACCCGCCTGCCGCGCACCTTCTACGAGCGTGACGCCATCACCGTCGCCCGCGCACTGCTCGGGCAGAAGCTGGTGCGCATCGTCGAGGGCGAGCGCGTCGCGGGGATCATCGTCGAAACGGAAGCGTATCTCGGCCTGCCCGACAAGGCTGCGCACACCTTCAACGGCCGGCGCACGCAGCGCAACGCCTCGATGTGGCTCGGCGGCGGGCACGCTTACGTCTACTTCACCTACGGCATGCACCACTGCATGAACGTCGTCGCCGGCCGCGCGGACGAGCCGGTCGCCGTGCTGCTGCGCGGGCTGCGGCCGGTCGAAGGAGTCGATACCATGTTCGCCCGCCGCCGCAAGGTGAAGCGCGCCACGGACCTGGCCTCCGGCCCGGCGAAGCTGTGCGAAGCGCTGGCGATCGACCGCACGCTCGACGGCACGGACCTGGTCGCCAGCGACACGTTCTTCATCGAACGGCAACGCCAGCGGACATACCCGACGCGCTGCATTGTTGCAGGACCGCGGGTTGGCGTGCATTATGCGGCGGAATGGGCGGACGCGCCCCTGCGTTTCCACGTGCGCGACGACCCGCACGTCAGCCCCGCCCGCTAGCGAGCCGGCCTGTCCCCGGGCCGGTCACCGCCGGCGACCAGGACGGCGCCGCCGGTGTCAGGACGGCACCGCCGGTGTCCACGACGGCCACGCAGGCGTTCAGGCCGACCGGGCCAGGGACGGCCCGGCTCGCGGATGAGGCGCGGGAAACGCATTTGTCGGCCGCGCTGTTGAAAAGTGAGGGCGACAGGCGATCATGGAGTGTCGAAGCGCCGACCGCGCGAAGGCAGACAGTGCGGGCGAGGCATCGGCGGAAAAAGAAAGTCTCGGATAGTCTCATGAGCGAATCGCAACCGAACCCACCGCACCAGCCGCGCCCGGCCAACCTCGACGACGAGCAGCTCCAGCGCGAGGTCGACGAGGCCCTCGAAGGCCAGAGCGTCGAAGACCTGATGCAACAGTCCGAGCAAGCCGAGCAATCGGCGCAGAACCAATCCGCGCAAGACCAATCCGCGCCGGACCAGCCCGCGCCCACGGATCAGGCAGACAGTCAGACAGCTAATCAGGTAGACAATCAGACAGGCGACGCGGCCTCCGCACCCACCGAGGAGCCGCCCGAGTTCCACCACGACGTCCGCCGCGGACGCATCAGCGCCATCCGCGGCGATGATGTATTCGTGGACCTCGTCGGCGTCGACGGCAAGATGCAGGGCATCGTCCCCTTGAGCCAGTTCGAGCGCTCGCCGCGCATCGGCTCGATCATGGACTTCGTCGTCGAGCGCACCGACGAGGCGCAGGGCCTGATCTATCTCTCGCGCGAGGGCGCGGTCAGCCGCGCCACGTGGCAGCAGCTCAAGCCCGGCGCCATCATCGAGGCGCGCGTCGTCGCGACCAACAAGGGCGGCCTCGAACTGGAAATGGTCGGCGGCATCCGCGCGTTCATGCCCGCCAGCCAGATCGACATCCACCACGTCGACGATCTCAAGAGCATGATCGGCCAGAAGCTCGACGGCCTCGTGCAGGAGATCCACCGCCGCTCCAAAAAGGTCGTGCTCAGCCGCCGCGCCGTCATCGAGCAGCGCCAGCGCCGCGCCCGCATGAAGCTGCTGGCCGAGATCGAGGAAGGCCAGATCCGCGAAGGCAAGATCTCCAGCGTCGTCGACTTCGGCGCGTTCGTCGATCTCGGCGGCCTCGACGGGCTCATCCACGTCTCCGACCTCAGCTACACCCACATCGACAAGCCCGCCGACGTGGTCACGCCCGGACAGGACGTGCACGTCAAGGTCCTCAAGATCGACCGCGAGAAGGAGCGCATCAGCCTCGGCCTGAAACAGGTGCAGCCCGATCCGTGGGAAGGCATCGAGCACCGCTACCAGGCGGGCAGCCAGGTCCCGGGCAAGGTGACGCGCACCGCCAACTTCGGCGCGTTCGTCGAGCTGGAGCCGGGCATCGAGGCGCTGCTGCCGCTGAGCGAGATGAGCTGGCGGCGCATCACCAAAGCCGAGCAGGTCGTGCAGCAGGGTGACAACATCCGCGCGGCCGTGCTGAACGTCGACCCCGCCAAGCGGCGCATCTCCCTCAGCCTCAAGCAGGCGCAGGGCGATCCGTGGGTCGGCACGGAGCGCAAGTATGAGAAAGGCTCGGTGCAGCCGGGCAAGGTGCTTTCGACCACGGACTTTGGCGCGTTCATCGAGCTGGAGCCGGGCGTCGAAGGGCTGGTGCACATCTCGGAGCTGTCGCAGCAGCGCGTGGGTCAGGTGACGGACGTGCTCAAGCCGGGCGACGAGAACAAGTTTCGCGTGCTGGAGGTGGACGAGGAGAACCACAAGATTCGCCTGTCGCTGAAGCAGGTCGAGCATCC
>JBMCXL010000107.1:0-8857 GCA_048621015.1 Phycisphaeraceae bacterium | reverse complement strand
CTGCTGCGCCACTGGGATTTCTATTGGGCCAATGTCCCGCCCATCGACGAGGCCGTGCTCGCGCAGTTCCATTGCATCGGCCCCAACCAGCGCGCGCCGACGCCTTACCACGAGCTGGACAACTTCATTCGCCTGCACGCCTGGTGGTGGGCGTTCTGGGTGAGCGTGCACGCGCCGGAGATGACCGGCGAGCGCTGCGCCGTGCTGCTGGCGCGCTGCCTGCGCACGTTCGACCTCGTCGCCGCACGCGGCATTCGCATCCATGAGCACAACTTCACTGCCATGCAGATGGAGTCGCTCTATTTCTGGGCGGTGTCGCTGCCCGAGTGCATCGGCATGGATGTCTGGCGACACGCGGCGCGGAACAACCTCGAATCGTCGCTCAACCGTGCTGTGACCGAGGACGGTGTGCACTGGGAGCAGTCGGTCAGCTATCACAACGGCTGCATTGGATGGTATGGCCATTCGTATCTGTTGGGTCGGATGAATGGCGAGCCCTGGGCGGAGGCCTACGGCGATCGGCTGTTGCGCATGGGCGGGTTCGTGGATGCGGTGATCACGCCGGACGGCAAGGTGCCGCTGCTGTCCGACAGCGATCGCGTGGGCAACTGGCGGAACGGGTTGGCGCTGCTCAGGTGCATTGATCCGGAGGTGCGGTTCGCGCACGATGCCGGGCCGTCCTATCCGAGCGTGTGGTACAGCGGCGGGCAGAACTGGACGCCGAGCGATCCGCCGGCCGCGCCGCTGCGCCTCGGCGTGTTCCCGCAGGGCGGCATCGGCGTGGCGCGCCACCCGGACCGCGCCCTCGGCACGATGTTGCTCTTCGACAACGGGCCTACGCAGGCCGGCCACGCGCACAAGGACAATCTTACCGTTCACTTCGAGGCGCATGCGAAGCCGGTGCTGGTCGATCCCGGCCGATGGATCTACGACAGCAGCGCCGAGCGCTCGTGGGTCATGCAGACACCCTCGCACAACACGATCTGGATCGAGGACGAGCCGCTCGGCACGGATGAGCGGATCACCACGCCGCGCCTCCACATCATCGGCTCGACCGACGATCGGCGCCTCGCGCCGATCCAGACGCAGGAACGCGACGGCATCGCGCGTTTGTCCACGCGATTCAAGGGCTACACCGACGACGCCGACGCCGAGGCGCAGCGCACCGTGTGGATGCCGATGAACGATTCCGCCCCGTGGCTGGCCGTGCTGGATCGCATCAGCGCGCCAGGTGCGCACATCTGGACGAACACCTGGCTGCTGCCGACCAGTGAACCGGTGCGCGCCGGACAGGGTGGCTACACCGCCACGCTCGACAGTGGTCTGCCCCTGCGCTTCGCCGCCGCGAGCAGCGAAACGCTCGAGCTGCGCGACGACGCGAAATTCTGGTGCCCCAACTACGGCGAGCAATCACCCGCCCGCTGGCTGCGCTTCTCGGCGCGCTGCACGACCGGCTGGCGCGCCTTCATCTTCCTGCCATGCGAAAGCGAACGCCCCATGCCCGACATCACCTTCGACGGCCAAACGCTGCGCCTCACCATTGATGGCCAAACCATCACCTGCCCCGCCTGACCACCGCTTGCGTCTTCGCGAAACCGCAGGCAGCGCCTACTCGTATCCCACCTCGATCACCGCCTTGATCAGCGCGCCGTCTTCCCGCAGCGCCGCGAACTTCTCCACCACCTCATCCAGCGCCAACCGATGCGTGATCCACGGCGTCGTGTCCACCTGCTCCGCCTCGATCTGCGCCATCACATACCTGAACGTCGCCGCCGTCGCGTTGCGCGTCGCCAGCAGCGTCAGCTCGCGCCGATGCAGGTTCGGATCGTCGAACCTCACCTCGCCCTGAAACAACCCGACGAACACGATCCGCCCGCCATGCGCCGCCAGTTCGAACGTGCGCATCATCGAGCGCGGATGCCCCGTCGCATCGAACACCAGCGTGGGCAATTCACCGTCATTCACATCCCGCAGCGCTGCCGCAAGATCATCCGCTCCCGCATTCACCGTGCGCCGCACACCCAACGTCTCCCGCGCAAACGCCAGCCGATGCGCGCTCAAGTCCGCGACCATCGGCTCGCACCCCGCCGCCCGCAGAAACTGGATCACCGTCAACCCGATCGGCCCCGCGCCGATCACCAGCGCCGCATCATCCGCCGCCGGCGCGCCGCGCTCCACCGCATGCGCTCCGATGCCCAGCGTCTCCACCAGCGCAAGCTGATCCAGCGTCAGCGCATCCGAGCGATGCAGCTTCTCCGCCGGCACGACCAGGTGCGTGCGCATCCCGCCGTCCACGTGCACGCCCAGCACCTTCAGATGTTCGCAGCAGTTCGTCCGCCCGCGCCGGCACGCGATGCACGCCCCGCAATGCAGGTAAGGCTCCACCGCGCAGCGATCGCCCACCGCCACGTTCGCCACCCCATCGCCCACCGCCGTCACCTCCACGCCCAGCTCGTGCCCCAGCACGCGCGGATACGCGAAAAACGGCTGCTCCCCCGCGAACGCGTGTAAATCCGTCCCGCACACCCCGATGCGACGCACCCGCACCACCGCCTCGCCCGGCCCCGGCTGCGTCGGCAACACCGCATCATCCCGGCGACTGAACCGCCCCGGCTCGTCGAGCGTAACCTGCATCATGGTCGTCAATCCCGCCCGGCATTGTAATGGCCCTGCACCGCCGGCGCAGCCGGCGCGTGCTCCCTCTCCCCCCGGGAGAGGGCTGGGGTGAGGGGACTTGCTGCAACCAATGACTGCCGCCTCGCGCAGCGGATGCAAGGTTGCTGGCGACCCCCTCACCCGCCTCGTTCGCTCGTTTACGCGAATGTCGCACGACTTGCTCGGCACCCTCTCCCGGCGGGAGAGGGTTTCACCCGCCTCGCTGGAGACCCGCCCCGCACACTGCTAAGGTCATGCACGCGAACCCGCTGAAAGGACCCCGCCTCATGCGCCGAGCCCTGTTGATGATGCTGACCGTCGTGACCGCCCTCGCGCCGCACGCCATCGCCCAAGCCGAAGAAGACGACACCGACACCCCACCGGAGTACACCACCTTGCACCAGCGCAGCGACCGCCTCATCGTCGAGCTGCCCAACCGCATGATCGTCATCGCCCAGCGCATCCCCGCCGCGCCGGTTGCTTCCGCTCAAGTCTGGGTCGAGACCGGCTCCATCTACGAGCAGCAGCACAACGGCGCCGGCCTGTCCCACTTCCTCGAACACCTCGTCTCCGGCGGCACCACCAGCACGCGCACGGAGCAGGAATCCAACGCCATCCTCGGCCGGATCGGCGCCCAGACCAACGCCGCCACCAGCCTCGACACCGTCCGCTACTACATCAACACCACCGCCGAGCACACTCCCGCCGCCGTCGACCTGCTCTCCGACTGGATGCAGAACAGCGAGATTCCGCAGGAAGAATTCGAGCGCGAGCGCCAGGTCATCCAGCGCGAGTTCTCCATGGGTGAAGGCGACCCCCGGCGCATCTTCTGGAAACTCACCCAGCAGGCACGCTACGAAGCGCACCCCGCGCGCCATCCCACCATCGGTTATCTCGACGAGTTCATGCGGATCACGCGCGACGACATCTACGACTTTTACAAGACCATGTACGTGCCCAACAACATGGTCTTCGTCATCACCGGCGACATCGAGCCGCAGGAAACGGTGGAGCAGGTTGCTTCTTTGTGGAAGGACGTGCCTGCCGGCGACCTACCCGAGCTGAGCTTCCCCGAGGAGCCGCGGATTGACAATCCGCGCGCCCTCGAAGGCCGCGCCGACATCCAGCGCCCGCGCCTGCGCCTCGCCTGGCCCGGCACACAACTGGCCGGCGAAGGCGACTACGCGCTCGACCTGCTCGGCATGATCCTCGGCCAGGGCGAAACGGCCCGCCTCAAGCAGACCGTGCGCGACCAGCAGCAACTGGTCACCAGCATCGACGCCTACAACCTCAGCTTCTCCTGGGGCGAAGGCTTCTTCGGCGTCGATGCGGAAGTGCGCACCGACGGCGAAGGCGACGACCACATCGAGCGCGTCCACTCCGCGATCCTCGAACAGGTGAAAAAGCTGCACGAAGAGCCGGTTTCCGAGGCTGAATTGAAACGCGCCAAGCGCAACGTGCTCGCCAATGTCCTCGGCGGCAGCCAGTCCGCGCAGGCCGTCGCCTCGCGCCTGGCGCGCGACACGATCGGCATGCGCGACCCCGACTACCTCGACAAGTACGCGCAGCGCATCCAGTCCGTCACCGCGGAACAGTTGCAGCATGCGGCGCAGCGCTTCCTCCAGGGCGATCGGCTCATCACCATCAGGCTGCTTCCGCTCGAAGGTCAACAACCGGAGCCGCTCACGCGCCCGGAAGCGCCCGACAATACCGACGATCTGCCGCGCGAGCCGGTGCACATCGACAACGCCGCCAAGCTCGACGACATGCGCACGCACCTGGCCGAGTCCGATGCGACCAGCGAAGCGGTCGAGGTCGACGAGCCGGTGCAGTTCACGCTCGACAACGGCCTGCGCGTGATCGTGCAGCGCTCCACCGTCGTCCCCGCCGTCGCGATGCAGATCTACTGGAAGGGCGGCCTGCTCGGTGAAACACCGGGTCAAGAGGGCGTCGCCAACGCGATGGCGACCATGCTGCGCCGCGGCACGGAGAATTACACCGCCGACGAGCTGGCCCGCGCCGTGGAGGACCTGGGCGCGTCACTCGGCGCCAGCGCCGGCAACAACACGACCTACGCCCGCGCCGATGCGCTCAGTGAAGACTGGCCGCGCGTGCTGGAACTGCTCGGTGAGATCGTGCTGCGCCCGACATTTCCCGAAGATGAATGGCAGCGCATCCAGCCGCGCCTGCTCGCCGCGATCGATCGGCAGACCGACTCATGGTTCGGCGAGCTGAGCAAGTCGTTCCGCGAAACTTACTTTGGCGAACATCCATGGTCGCAGACGCCGCTCGGCCGCACGGAGGTCGTGCAAGCGCTGACACCCGAGGCGCTGCGCGACTACCACGCGCAGCAGCTCGGCGCGCAGGATGCGGTGCTCGCCGTGGTGGGTGATGTTCAGCCTGATGAAGTGCGCAAGCAGGTTGAGCAGGTGTTCGGCGAGATGCCCGGCGAGCGGCCGCGCGCGTTCGACGCCGAGTCGCCTTCGCCGGCCGACATCGAGCTGCACCAGGCGCAGACGCAGAAGCCGGTGACGGCGGTGATGATCGGCTTCGGGCCGACGGTGGACCGGGCGCACGACGACTACGCCGCGCTGGCCGTGCTGTCGCGCGTGTTCAGCAATTTCCCGAGCGGCTGGCTGGAGCGCGAGCTGCGCGGCCGCGAGGGCGGGCTCGCTTATGCCGCCTGGGCGCAGCACGTCACGGGCCTGGTGCCGGGCTATTTCAGCATCGCGTTCAACACCTCGCCCGACAGCGCCGCCGAGGCGCTGGACCGCACGATGCGCCTCGTCGAGCGCGCCCGCGCGGGTGAGATCGATGACGAGATGCTCGCGCGGGCCAAGGCGAAGGTGCTCAGCAACGAGTTCCTCGGTCGGCAGAGCAACGGCGATCGCGCGACGGGCGCGGCGCTGGACGAGCTGTACGGCGCGGGGGATCTCGAAGGCGAGCAGTTCCGGCGCACCGTGCAGGCGTTGACCGTCGCCGACGTGCAGGCGGCAGCGCGGCGGTATCTGAACGATCCGGTCGCCGTGGTGCTGTCGCAGCAGTCGATCGAGGAGGACACGTTGCACGCAGCGCTGGACGGTGAAGAAGCATCGTCAGCAACGCAGCCAGCGGAGTAAAGTGCGCTACGAAACCCTCTCCCTCCGGGAGAGGGTGCCGAGCAGGTGTTGCAACATTTGCGTGTGAAAGTTTGACGAGGCGGGTGAGGGGATTACCGTCAGTCAAGCGTTTACCTCGCGATGTGAACGCATGGTGGCTGCGGATCCCCTCTCCCTTTCCCTCTCCCGGAGGGAGAGGGGATGCATGCCGGCTACGCCGGCGTCAGCGTTTCGCCTGATACCGCCCGCGCTTGCGCACGACGTGCCGTTTGTTTGCCGCGAGGTGCGCCAGCATGTGCGCCAGCGATTCGACATCATCGGGCGCATCCAGTTGCTGCGCCAGTTCTTCGACGGTCAGCGCGTCATCCGGGTGCTGCTGCAAATAAGCGACCGCGCGCTGCTGAAGCGCCAGCACCGCTGCGGCGGCCTTCTTGCCCGCTTCCACACCCGGTTGGTGATACGCGTTCACGCGGATCAGCTCGGCGTAGTAGCCCACCGCGCGCTCGTAGAGCGCGATCATCGCGCCGAGCGCGAGCGCATCAAGCCGATCGAGCGTGATGGTGATGGAGCCGCGGCCCTTCTCGTGCAGCGCCTGGCGCGTGCCGAGCCAGAAGCCGTGCAGGTAATCGCCGCTGGTGATGCCGTCTTCGACTTCCACGGGTGCGGCGCGGGTCGGCTGCGGGGTGTCCTGCAACACGCGCACGAACGTGACGAAGAAGTTGTCGAGGCCGTCGCGCAGTTGCTGCACGAACGCGTGCTGATCGGTCGAGCCCTTGTTGCCGTAGACGGTGATGCCCTGGTGGACGACGTTGCCGTCGAGGTCATGCTCTTTGCCGAGCGATTCCATGACGAGCTGCTGGAGGTAGCGCGCCAGCAGGGCGAGCCGATCCTTGTAGGGCAGGATGACCATGTCGCGCTCGCCGCGGCCGTTGGTGGCGTGGTGCCAGACAGCCGCGAGCAGCGCGGCGGGGTTGCGCTGCATGTCGCGCTGGCGCGTGAGCGCATCCATCTTCGCGGCGCCGTTGAGAAATGCGCTGATGTCGATGCCCTGCAGCGCCGCCGGCACGAGTCCGACCGCCGAGGTGACGCTCGTGCGCCCGCCGACCCAGTCCCACATCGGAAAACGCGCGAGCCAGTTCTCCCGCTGCGCCTGTTGATCGAGCCTGGAATCTTCGCCGGTGATTGCGATGGCGTGTTTCGTGAAATCGAGGTTTGTTTTATCGAACGCGGCGCGCGTTTCGAGCATGCCGTTGCGCGTCTCTGGCGTGCCGCCGGACTTGGAAACGACCAGCACGAGCGTTGACTTGAGCCGATTCGCCAGCGCGGTGAGCGTGCGGCGGATGCCGTCGGGATCGGTGTTGTCCATGAAGTGGACGCGCAGCTTGTCGCGTTTCCCGCCGAGCGCCTCGGCAACGAGCTGTGGGCCAAGCGCCGAGCCGCCGATGCCGATCTGCAGGACATCGGTGAAGCGCCGCGCATGGTCGGGCGCGATCGTCTGCGCGTGCACGTCGGCGGCGAACTTCTCAATGCGCTGCACGGTGCTATCAATCGCGCGGCCGATGTCATCGGTCGGCGCCAGCGACGGATTGCGCAGCCAGTAGTGACCGACCATGCGCTTCTCGTCGGGGTTGGCGATCTCGCCGGCCTCGATGCCTTCCATCGCGTCGAAGGCGCGCTGCATCGGCTCATGCATGCGCGACCAGAAGTCGTCGTCGAGTGACATGCGCGAGACGTCGAGGGTCATGCCCAGGTCGCCGCATGTGCAGAGATGGTCGCGATAGCGTTGCCAGAGATTGGCGTCGGTCACGGGTTGCTCCTCGGATGGCGGTGCGAAGCCGCAAGCGGCGGGATGGGGTCAATCCTCCTCCGGTTGCGCGGTGAGCGGGTAGCGCACGTCGGCTTCGGGGTCGTAGAGTTCGACGAGCACGACGCGCCGCCGGTCCTCGGGCGAAAGCAGGCCGCCGATGGGGAACGGCTCGCGGTAGCGGTTGACGAAGCTGAGCAGCGGCCAGCGGTTGCCGTCGCCGATGGCGACGCGACCGATGCGGCGCACGTACTGGCGGTTGAGCCAGAGCTGCATGTCGCGGTGGGTCTGCGGCTCACGATTGATCAGGTGAAGGGTGTTATTTTCAGTGCGGGCGACGATGTCCAGCGCCGGGCCGCGCTGCGCAGTTTCGGGGTAGGAAAGCGCGGCGAGTTCGCGGGCGCGGTCGGTGTTGAGGCGCGCGGGGGCGCAGGCGGGCAGGAGCATGCACAGCAGAAGGAGCGTGGCGACGAGAGACAGCACGCTGCGGCGCGTTCGGGGACGTCTGGTGGCGGGCAGTCCCCTCACCCCGGCCCTCGCCCGGAGGGAGAGGGTGCTGCTCCGCCGCGCTGATGGACCGCTGGTTTGCCGCATGCGTGTGCTCTCCGGTGTCGTGGACGACTCGCCCTATAATGGCCCCCATGGTGCGACTCGGCAACCTGGTGTTGGACGCTCCGTTCTTTCAGGCGGGGCTGGCCGGCTACTCCGACGGCGCGATGCGCCTCATCGCGCGCCGGCACGGCTGTCCGTATTGCATCACCGAGGCGATGCTCGACCGGTTCCTCGTCGACGGCGGCAAGGGGCTGAAGCAGGCGGAGCTGGACGATGACGACCATCCCATCGCCGGCCAGCTCATGGGCTCGCACCCCGACGAGATCGCCGCGGGCGCGAAGGTGCTGGTCGAGCTCGGCTACGACGTGATCGATGTGAACCTGGCGTGTCCCGTGAAGAAGATCAAGAAGAAGAGCCGGGGCGGCCACCTGCTCGGGGCGACGGATGAAGCGATCGCGATTCTGGATGCGGTGAAGCAGGCGGTCGGTGATGATCGGCCGTGCACGGTGAAGCTGCGCCGCGGCAGCGACGACAGCGCCGAAGCAGCCGCGCGCTTTTATCGCATCTTCGAGACGGCGATCGAGCTGGGCTATGCCGGTGCGGTGGTGCATGGGCGGACGGTGGAGCAGAAGTACAACGGGCCGGCGTGGTGGCCGTTTTTGCGCGACCTGGTGGCGCGCTATGGGGGGGAAGGGGCCAAGGGGCCAACGGGCCAAGGGGCCGAGGGGTCTGATGCGCGGAACCCCTC
>JBMCXL010000106.1:0-8874 GCA_048621015.1 Phycisphaeraceae bacterium | reverse complement strand
CCGCTAAACAACAAGGCGATTTCACCGCCTGCGAATTTATCGCAACACGTATAAGTCAGACGATGACTTCACCAGCGGGGTCAATCGCTGATGTCGGTCTCGGCGGCGAGCGCTTCGTCTTGCGCATCCTCGGCAGCCGTGGGGCGCGCCAGTTGCTCGATGCGGTACGGCCCCTGTCCGGAGACGGCGGGCGAATGGCGGTAGGTCACGTGGACACGCAACGGATGGCCCGTCAGTACGACGGTGTCACTGGCGATGGCCTGGCCAACGCGATGCTCGGCTTCGTTGTACGGCCGCTCGATATCGTGAAGCGCCCAGCGCAACTGGTTGGCCGGCAGTGTGCTCACGCGCGTGCCTTCACGCTCGAGGCCGCGACGGTCCAGGTTGATCGTCAACTCGTGGCCGACCGGCACCTCCATGCGCCACAGCGGACGGCCTTCGCGCGCATCGATCACCGTCACATTGGCCGGCCGCAGGTGCGTACTCTGGAACACATGCTGATCGCTGGAAGTCTGGCAGCCGCCGAGGCACAGCAGCGCGACGGCAAGCATGAGCGCGAGCGGTAACGTGGCACGGCACATGGCATTTCCCCCTGGATGCGCGAAGCCCGGGCGCGTGGTCGAAATCGCGTCCACGATAGAGCGTGCGCGGCGCGGGCACCAGATGCGCGCGGATCGGGAACGGCCTGAGTGTGAAGTGGGTGAAAACCGGCGCGCGGAAGGATCGCCGTAACACGACGGCCTTTCAGCGTGTCTCGCGGAACTGGCTCGGACTGACGCCGACCATGCGATGGAACGTGGCGGTGAAGTGGCCGTGGCTGGCGAAGCCGGTGACCTGGGCGATGTCGCCGATGCTGGTGCGCGTGGCGCGGAGCATCCACTTGGCAATCATCAGTTGCATGCGCAACAGGTAGTGCTTGGGGCTGCGGCCGACGTGGCGGACGAACAGCCGATGGAAATGGAACGGGCTGGTGTGCACGGCCTCGGCGACGTCGGAGAGCGTGGGCGCCTCGGCGTAACGGTCGCTGAGGTAGGCGACCGCCTGGGCGACGCGATCATCTTGGATCAGGCCGACCGGTGGAATGTCGTCCTCGTCCAGCGGGCGCAGTTCCAGATACCAGTGGGCGCGGTCGAGTCCCTCCATGGCCCGAGCGCGGTGGAAACGCACCCAGCGCGGCTGTCCGGCGAGCGTCAGCGCCACGTCGTGCACCGTTCCGTCGACCAGCGCCGGCCAGCGCTGCTCCACCACGGCGGGCAGGACCTCGGCCAGTTCGTCAAGCAATTGCGGCGTTTCCAGCAGGAGGGTCTCGGTGCCGGGGTCGGCGTGGATCAATCGACCGTCACTGCCGAGTAGCAGCCGCTCCAGGCCGGCTTCGCCGATGTGATCGAACGCCGCGTGCAGCATCCGCAGCGTCAGCGCCGCCCGCTCCTGCTCCGTTTCGTTGAACGCTGTATCGGCTCGGCCGAGCGCCAGGTACCACGCCCGCTGGGCGACCAACGACACGGGCAGCAGATGCACCACCGCGTGCTGGCCGATGGGTAGCGGCGGCCCGGGCTGGTCGGTCTGGACCTGTCCTTCCGCCCGGCCGCGCCGCCGCGCGTCGCGCAGCGTCTGGTCGCGCCGACACTCGCTATCGCACCATTGCTGAAGCGCTGCGGTGTCCACGCCTGAGGCGATCAACAGCGCGTCGGCCTTGGGCTCGCGCGGGTCGATGATGCCCAAGACGAGGCTCTCGAACCGCAGGCTTTGCGCCAACTGATCGAGAAACGCGGTCTGCCCACCCCCCCATGGTGTACCGACCCCGGACGCCGAATGGATCTGTGGAGCCGACAACAGAACAGGTCCTCTGTAAGTAAGGGGCGTGAACCTCCGCACACGGTGAATCCTATGCCACCTAACCTGGAAGCACAGGGTAACTTCCGCGAACCCGGAAATGTTGCGACAGGGTAGCCTATCCTCGGCGATTAGCAATCTTGATTTGCATCGCCCGCGGAAAATGCGGTTGTGGCATCATCAGCGGGCTGCTCCAGCCGCCAGTGGAGCGTGCCGCCGTGGCAGTCGATGTGGGCCATGAAGAAGCGGCCGCGATAGCGCCAGAACAACGGCCAGAGCACCTCCCGATCGGTCTGGGGAATGGGCAGCTCCGGCAGGCGGGCGGGGTCGTGCCACTCGAGCCGACCTTCGCGGAATTCCACCGCCTCGACCTGCACCGGCCGGTTCACCTCGTAGAGGAACATCAGCCAGTGCCCCTCGTCTCCGTAACCGGCTTCCGAAATGATGCCGGTCAGGTGCAGCTCGTGCGCAGCCACGGTGAGGCCCGTCTCCTCCTCGATCTCGCGCAGGGCGCAGGACGTCGGACTCTCGCCGTGCTCGCGCGTCAGCTTGCCGCCGACCGGCGAGTACAGGTCCAGGTTCGGCTCCTTGCGTCGATGCAGCAGCAGCACGCGCCCCGCATCATCGAACAGGTAGCAGAGCACCGCAATCTCGTAGGGCAGGGCTTCGGGCACGACCGAATCATAACGAATGGGAGATTGGGGGTTGGGGATTGGGGGGCAGGGTTTGGCATGCAGAGCCACTTGCGGCTTCGCGCAGCGCCCGAATACCGCACGGCTCCGCGAAGCCGCAAGCGGCCGGAACGGGACTCCAATCCCTAATCCCTAATCCCCAACCCCCACCACCATGTTGTCGATCAGGTGCACCTCGCCCAGGTGCGCCGCGACCAGCGCGACCACGCCGCCGGTCAGCGCCGGCTCGATCGCGTCCACCGGCCGCAGCGTCTCGGGATGACGCACCACCGCATAGTCCACCGTCATGTGATGCGCCTCGATCACCTCGCGCATCGCACGCTCGACCGCCTCCGGGTCCGCCTCGCCTTCGTCCCCGACCAGCTCGCGCGCCTGCTGCAAGGCCTTGTACAACCCCACCGCGTGGCGCCGCGCCGCCTTGTCCAGGTACTGGTTGCGGCTCGACATCGCCAGGCCGTCCGGCTCGCGGCGTGTCTCCACCGGCTCGATGCGCAGCGGCATCGCCAGGTCCGCCACCAGCGCCTCGATCACCTTGAGCTGCTGATAATCCTTCCGCCCGAAGACGGCCACGTCCGGCTGCACGATGTTGAACAGCTTCGCGCAGACCCGGCACACCCCCGCAAAATGACCCGGCCGCGCGGCGCCCTCCAGATCCTTGGTCAGTTCCGGCACCGTCACCTGCACATCCACCACCGACGGCGGGTACATCTCATTCACCGACGGCGCAAACACCAGCTCGACTCCCGCTTCTTCGCAGCGCTGCAGATCCGCCTCGAGCATGCGCGGGTAATGATTGAAATCCTCGCGCGGCCCGAACTGCGTGGGATTCACGAAAATGCTCACCGCCACGTGATCGGCGATCGCCTTGCCGCGCGCCACCAGCGCCAGGTGCGCCTCGTGCAGCGCGCCCATCGTCGGCACCAGCGCGACCGTGCCGGCGAGCCGACCGCGCGCAGCGCGGAATTCGTCGATGGTGGTGATCGTCTGCATGGTGCGCGATCCTAGCTGAACCAAGACAATGTCGAATGTCAAATGCACGAATGTCGAAAGAATCTCCCAACGACGAATGGCAAATATCCAACCCGCCAACCTCAACCCCCTCCCTTGAGGGAGGTCGAGAGGACCGAAGCGCTTGATCATTGGTGGTTCGACATGCCTTCGACATTCGTGCGTTCGACGTTCGACATTTACCCTCACCCCGCATGCCGCGCGGGAAACCGGATCGTCTGCCCCACCACGCCACGGTAGAGTTGGAGCACCTCCCCGACCTGCTGCGAAGCGAGGCGATGGTGGCGAATCCACGCCACGGCGCGCTCGCCGAGCTGGCGCGCCGCCGCGGGATTGCCCGCCAGCCGCATGAGCTGGTCCAGCCACAGGTCGCACTTCGGCTCGGCCACGAGCCAGGCGGTGCGCTCGTCGATCAGGTGATCCACCCACGGATCGGCCATCGCAATCACCGGCACGCTGTTGGCCATCGCCTGAAGCGTGAGCGCGCGCACGCGATGCGCCGGCTGCGGCAGGATGAGCACGTCGGCGCGCACGAGCAGCTCGTGGTGACCGAGCCGGCGCGGGATCAGCGAAACGTTGTGCAACAGCTCCAGCTCGCTGGCCGCGCGCCACAGCGCATGCTGGTCCGAGCCCTGGCCGTCGAAGAAGAACTGCGCCTGCGGATAGCGCTCCAGGAACGCCGGCAGCGCGTGCACCAGCGCGTGATAGTGCCCGTCCGATCGGCCGTCGCCGCTGACCACGGCGCAGAGCGGATCATCCGGCGTGCGCTGCCGCGCCGGCCGCCCGGGATGGACGCCCGGCGGGATCATCCGCACCGTGTACGCCGGGTCGACCTCCCGCTGGATCGCGTGGGCCAATGGCACGCTGGTCGGCACCAGCACGACCTGCGTCGGGTCGGCCGTGCGCGTCAGCCGCACCAGCGCCTCCAGATCGTCGGGCGCGTTGACGTTCAGCAGCACCGGCGCGTGGATCGCCTGGCCAAGCGCCGCGGCGCCGTGCCACAACGGCGCGTCCATCGCATGGATCAGCTCCACCTCTAGGCTGGCAAACACCGGCGCAAGGCGGCGCAGACGATAGCGGTTGATCGGCTCCCAGGCCGACTCGGCCCAGACGACGCGCTCGGCGAAGGTGCTGGTCTCCTCGGCCGGCAGGTCGTCGGGCAGCACCTGCGTCACGCGCACCTGCTCGTCGATCAGGCCGACCACCAGGTGCCGGAAGCTGAGCAGCTCGTCGCCGAGCCAGCGCGTGTTGGCCAGCAGCGCCACGTGCATGTGAAATCGTATGCCTTCACGCGCTCCCGAACAGCCGCCTGCCGCCTGCCGCACCATCGCTGGCCCCATCGCACTGGCGCCCTACAATCGCGCCGGTTTCGAACCTTCCACCCACGGACGCCCCCTCATGCAACGACACGAAGACGGCGGCATCGTCATTTCCTGCGACTTCTGCGGCACCGACTGGGACGAGGTGCGTCCCATGGTCGAGGGCCACCAAGGCTCGATCCTCTGCCTGTCCTGTCTACGCTATGCGCTGGAGCAGTCGGAGCCGGCGCCGGATGCGTTCAATTGCACGATGTGCCTGATGGAGAAGGACGCCGGCACGCGCTGCTGGACCCATCCCGCGCCGCAGCCGTCGCCGGGGCTGAACACCGAGGCAGTGCTCTGCTGGGACTGCACGCGCCTCGGTGCCAAGACGTTTCACAAGGACAAGGACATCGAGTTCACGTGGAACCCGGCCGACTATCCGAAGGCGTAGGGGAGGGGATGGAGAGTGGAGAGTGGAGAGTGCGTGCATCCCACTCTCTACTTTCCACCCTTCACTCTCTACAGCCTGACAAAACCGAAAACGCCTTATCCTCCAAGCATCTGCCGCACCACATCCCCCGGCCCCACCTCGCCCAACTCGCGCCGCAGCTCCTGCTCGATCGTCTCGTAGTCGCGCACTTCCGGCGGCGGCGACAGCACAGCCGGCTCGTCCGTGGTCTCCTGCCGCGCCAGGCCCAGCGACCCATCGCCCGTGACAGTGACGATCCACCGCCCCTCGCCGAGCTGGCTGTAGACCGCCTTGCCCACGCGCACGCGCTGGTCGTTCCAGTCGATCGCGCCGAGCTGCGGATCGATGAGCTGGCCCGCGCCCGGCGGGGTGTACTGGTCAAACACGCGCCGAATCCACAGCCGGCCGTCCTTCACGATGTAGTCCACGTAGATCTCGTGGCGCGGGTCGTAAGGCGTCGGGATCGTGCGCGTGCGCCCGTCGGCGGTGCGGATGCGCACGTCCAGCTGCCCGTCCTCGACGATCAGCTCCGTCACCGCGGTGCGCTTCACCGCCTGGTTGTAGGTCTGGCGAAGCTGCTCGTACTCGTCGCTGAGCTGCTGGAGACGCTGGCGGTAGACCTGGGCCGCCAGTCGCGACTTGGCCACCTGGTACCCCGCCAGCCCGCCCACCGCCACGAGCACGAGCACCACGCCGCCGACGAGCCAGTTGACCAGTCGCTGGGGAAACGAAGTCATCAGGGGGTATTATCGGCCAGATCGACGGGCCAACGCGAGCGAAGCATCGTCGAATGGGCTTTCTTCGCGAGCCGGGCTGTCCTCGGCCCGGTCGGCCTGAACACCGAAAAAAGCACCCGTTGGGTCGATGGAGACGGCCGGCCCGAGGACTGGCCGGCTCGCCGGCTTGCTCACCACGTCGCCGTCTTGGCCGCCAGCTCCGCCAGCAGCCGCTCGAACACCGTCTCCGCGTCGGCCCGGGCGTCGATCACGAGGTGGTGATCCGGGTCCGTCGTCGCCTGGTCAAGGTAGCCCTGCCGCACGCGCCGGTGGTAATCCGCCCCCTTCTGCTCCATCCGGTCCAGCAGCGGCGAGAGCCGGCCCGCGGCCGTCCGCTCGTCCACATCGAATATCACCACCAGATCCGGCCAGCAATCACCCAGCGCCACCTTCCCCACGCTCAGGATCTGCTCCGGCGTCACCCCCCCCGCCGTGCCCTGGTACGCCAGCGTCGAGCTGATGAACCGGTCGGCCAACACCAGTTCGCCCCGCGCCAGGGCCGGTCGAATCTTCTGCGCCGCCAGTTGCGCCCGGCTGGCCATGAACAACAGCATCTCGCAATGGACGTCCATCTCCTCGGCCAGCGCCGGATCGAGCAGCAGTTCGCGCACCCGCTCGCCGACGTGCGTCCCGCCAGGCTCGCGCACCTCGCAGAGCGTCAGCCCCGCCTCGCGCGCGTGCCGCGCGAAGCGATGCACCTGTGTGCTCTTGCCGCTGCCGTCCGGCCCGTCGAACACGACGAACCGCCCACGCAGCCGCGCCAGCCAGGACTCGGAGGGGGAGGAAGCCACGAAGCGAGAGGATAGCCGAAGGAGATTGCCACTGGCCAGTTGCCGATCGTGGAGCCCGTTTCCCGGCCGATTGCGGCTTCGCGTGACGGCCGGGTTTTCGTGGCATTTCGCGAAGCCGCAAGCGGCGGTGTTGCCCGCTCAATCATCGGCAATTGGCAACCGCCAATCGGCAATTCGCATCCTCCAATCCGCTACCATAACTCTTATGCCCCCACCCTCGGACTCCTATCTCCACCCCTACCGCGAAGCGGCCGACTCCCACGGCCACGGCTTCCGCGTCACGCTCTGGGCGAGCCCCAAGTCCCAGCGACGGCGCTTCGAGGTCTTCGCCCAGATGGCGCCGCTCGTGGGCAAGCGCATCCTCGATGCCGGCTGCAGCCGCGGCGACTTCGCCGCCTACCTCGCCGAACATGACATCCGCTACGCCCGCTTCATCGGCATCGACGGCCTCGAAAGCGTCATCACCTACGCCAATCAGCGCAACCTGCCCGACGCCGAGTTCCACGCCGGCGACTTCGTCAGCGATCCGTCCCTGCTGCGCCTCGGCGATCCGCAGGCCATCGTCATCTCCGGCACGCTCAACACGATGAACAACCGCACCGTCCGCCGCACGCTCGAAGCGGCCTGGGACGCCGCCGGCGAGATGCTGCTGTTCAACTTCCTGTCCAACCGCACCGGCCCCGACGCCCCGCCGCAAGGCAAGCCGGCGCGTCGGCTCGACACGATGTGGCTGCTCGACTGGGCGCTATCCAGGACGTGGGCCGTCCAGTTCCGGCAGGATTACTTCGACCAGGGCCACGACGCGACGATCCTGATGCGCAAGGCGTGATCCGCTATTCTGTCGCGCCTGACTTCACGCTGCGAAGGAGCACCGATGACCACCGAGCTTGTTCTGCCGATCGACACGCATGACCAGATCGTCGCCGCCGCCTATCAAAAACGCGGCTTCGATGGCGACGAGGCGCAGCAAGCCGCCCGCTTCTGTCGGCTCGCCGCATGGCACGGCATCAAGACGCACAACGCGCTCAAGGCGCTGCACCTGGACGATCACTTCGGATCGGGCAACAAGAAACTGCAAGGGTGCGTGCCGGGCGCGCAGATCGAAAAACGCGCCTCCCGCTTCAAGGCCGCCGAGCAATGGAACGCCAACCGCAAGCTCGGTCAGGCCGTGGCGTTCGACGCGATCGACCGCTGCATTGAACTCGCCGACGAATACGGCATCGGCACGGTCAGCGTCGATCATGCGTTCCATTATCTGTGGGGCGGTGGCTACGTCATGGACGCGGCCAAGCGCGGCTACATCGCCTACACCAACTGCACCGCCGCGCTCGCCGAGGTCGTGCCCTTCATGGGCAAGCACCCGACGCTCGGCACCAACCCGCACTCCTGGGGGCTGCCCACCGTCGAGGCCGTGGGCTTTCCCATCGTCATCGATTGGGCGACCAGCACCGTCGCGATGGGCCGCGTCCAGCAGTTCGCGCGCGAGGGCAAGCCGCTGCCCGACAACGCCGCGGTCGATGCGCAGGGCAACCCGACGACCGATCCGAGCAAGGTCGCCGCGCTGCTGCCGTTCGGCGCGCACAAGGGTTACGGCCTGTCACTGATCAACGAGCTTTACGCCGCGTTCATCGGCGGCTCGCTGCCCACGATCCGCTCGCGCCCGGAAGATGCGCCCGACGATGAAAAGACCACGCCGAACTTCTTCTTCCAGGTGATCCATCCCGACGCGCTGAGCTGCAACGCCTTCGCTAAAGGCCGCACGCAAGCCCAGAACGTCAAGGCGGTGATCGACGACATCCTCGGCCACGGCAACGAAAAATGCCTGCTGCCCGGTCAGATCGAGCACGAGGCCGCGCAGCGCAGCGAGCAGGCCGGCGGGTTGCTGTTCACCGAAGCGGAGATCGCCGAGTTCAAGAAGATCGCGGACGAAGTCGGCGTCGCCTTCGAGCCGCAGGCGTTGCAAAACACATAACCACTCCCCGTTTAGCGCACGGGCCGCAGGCC
>JBMCXL010000105.1:0-8947 GCA_048621015.1 Phycisphaeraceae bacterium | reverse complement strand
ATAGCGTTCTCAATCCAAGCGTAGCGTACAACAAGCGTCATCAACCCCCCTCCCTCAAGGGAGGGGGGTTGAGAGCGCAGCCGCTACGCCTGGATTGGGTGTGCGCTAACGCCTGGTAGACGGTCATCCCCTCACCCGCCTCGTTGGACTTGTTCACGCGAATGCTGCTTGCCCTGCTCGGCACCCTCTCCCAATGGGCGAGGGTTTGGCAGCGCGGCCGGCGAATTCAATCCTTGCCCTCATCCGGCGGATGAATGTCCGCCTGCGAGTGCAGGTGCTCGGTGGCCTGCGGCGTGGACACCACCTTGTACACGCACCACGCCAGGAACACGCTCATGCCGCCCACCGCCAGCACCATCATGATCCACCCGCCGGGTGTCAGGGTCATCAGCGTCGTCAGAAATGTCATGGATGTCATGGGCTCACCTCCGTCAACTCGCGCTCGCGCTGGCGCCACCGTTTCGCGGCGTTGGCGATCAGCAGCACGAACAGCACCACCGCCACCACGATCAGGCCGAACGACAGGCCGACCACCCCGTCCTGCCAGATCGCGCTGATGCGCGGCCATGCCTTGTCCCACAGCCACGCGCACATCACCACCAGCAGAAACACCGGCGTGACATACTTGATCAGGTAGCGCACCAAGCCCGGCACCGGAATCTCCGCGCCGCGCGTCAACTCCGACATGCCGCGGTCGATGCCCAGCACCCAGCCGAAGATGATCACCAGCACCGTGCCGAGCACGAACAACCCGACCGTCGACATCCAGAAGTCGATCGTGTCCATCGCCTTCAGCTCGGCCGAGAAATACATCACGAAGCACGCCCCGATCAGCGTGATGAACCCGAGCAGGCTCACCGACGCCTTGCGGCCGATGCCCAGGCCTTCTTCGAGGAACGCGATCGCCGGCTGGAGCAGCGAGATCGTGCTGGTCATCGCCGCCATGAACAGCAGGAAGAAGAACAGGAACCCGAACCACCGCCCCGCGGGCATCGCGGCGAAGATCTCCGGCAGCGCGATGAAGCCCATGCCGAACGTCCCCGGCGGATCATCGAAGATGCCCGGCCCGAGGAAGATGAACGCCGCGGGAATGATCATCATCCCCGCCAGCGCGACCTCCGCGAACCCGTTGCCCGCCGCCGCCGTCGTCGAGCTCAGCGCCACGTCGTCGTCCGGCTTCATGTAGCTGGCGTACGTCGCGATCACCCCGAACCCGACCGACAGCGAGAAGAATACCTGCCCCGCCGCCGCGAGCCAGATCTCCGGGTTCAGCAGCGCCTCGGCCGAGGGGTTCCACATCGCGCCCAGCCCGGCCAGCACCGTGCGATCCGGCGCATCCGCCGGCGGGCTGAGCGTCAGCACGCGCACGACCATGATCGCCGCGATCACCACCAGCAGCGGCATCGCCCAGCGGCAGAACCACTCGATGCCTTTCGACACGCCGCGATAGATAAGAATGAAGTTGAGCACGAACGCGATCAGCACGAACAGCAACGGCGACTGCGACGGCCGCGCGTGCAGCAGCGCATAGCCGTCCTCGTGGATCCCCACGAACTGTTGCCAGAATGCCGCGTAGCCGCCCTGTTCCGCCGCGCCCGCTTCCATCGTCCCGGTCAGGTAGAACCACGCATACGCGAGGCACCAGCCCACGACGTAGATGTAGAACGTGTAAATCATCAGCGGCAGCACCACGCCGAGCACGCCGAGATATGGCAGCCACCGCCCCTTGCGGAAGCTGAAGAACATGCCCGCCAGCGAGCTGTAGCCGTTGCGCCCGCCGTAGCGGCCGATCGACCACTCCACCCACGCGATCGGCAACCCCAGCAGCAGGAACGCGACGATGTAGGGAATCATGAAGTCCCCGTCGCCGTACTGCGCCGCCTGCGAGGGAAACCGCAGGAAGTTGCCCAGCCCCACCGCGCTGCCGGTCACCGCCAGGATCACGCCGAAGCGCGTCGCCCACACATCGCGCTGCTCGCCGCCGGCCGCCGGTGAATGTTCGGGACGCTCCGGTTCTGCCATAAGACTTGCCTCCAACGTGAGATGCCTGTCCGCCCGGAGGCACAACATAACCAAACGGGCTCACCGTGCAACATACCCCGGCGACGCCGGCCGCGTTCACCGAAAACCGCGCCAATTGCACGCTCGGCCCCCCGCAACGCCGCGCATCGCCGAGACGCTATCATGCCCGCCGACCGACCGCACACCCACGCGAACCGACCGAACCCATGGGCGAACCACCCACCGAGCGAACGCCTCCCCTGCCGCTGCTGCTGCTGCGCGGCGTGTGCGGCGGAACGCTGATGGGCCTGGCCAACCTCGTGCCGGGAATCAGCGGCGGCACGATGCTGCTCGCCTGCGGGGTCTACACCCACTTCGTGCGCGGGCTGGCGGAGGTGACGGCTTTCCGCTTTCGCCTGTCGGCCCTGGTGACGCTGGGCTCGATCATCGGCGCGGCGGCGGTGGCGATCGTGCTCCTGGCCGGGCCGGTGAAGATGCTGGTGGTCGAGCACCGCTGGGTGATGTACAGCCTGTTCATCGGCCTCACCCTCGGCGGCGTGCCGATCATCTGGCGCATGGTGCGGCCGGCGACGGTGTCCATGTGGGTCGGATGCGCAGCGGGCTTCGCGGCGATGGCGGCGCTGGCGCTGCTGCAAGTCACCGGCGCCGGCGCGGGCGAAGCGGCGCAGGGACATTTCCTCATGCTGTTCGTCGCGGGCCTGGCCGGCGCCAGCGCGATGATTCTGCCGGGCGTCAGCGGCGGCTACCTGCTGCTGGTGCTCGGGCAGTACGTGGTGATCCTCGGCGCGATCGACGAGCTGCGCGGTGCGCTGACGGGGCGCGACTTCGCCGCGGCGATGGAGCCGGCGCTGCATGTCGTGCTGCCGGTGGGGCTGGGCGTGGTATTGGGTGTGGTGGGGGTGAGTCATCTGCTCAAGTTTCTGCTGGCGCGCTATGCCCGGCCGACGCTCGGCGTGCTGCTCGGCCTGTTGCTCGGTGCGGTGGTGGGACTCTGGCCGTTTCAGCAGGCGCGGCAGCCGCGGATCGGCGAGATGGTCAAGGGCCGACCCGTCACCGAGCAGCGCCTCCAAGACCTGCCGCGCGAGGATTATCCGACTGTCTTCTTCACGCCCGCGCCCGGCCAAGTCGCGGGCAGCGCCGGCCTGATCGTGCTCGGCTTCGCGCTCACCGCCGCCGTCGGCTGGCTCGGCCGCGAACGCGCGCGGTCCGATGGCGGCGAAGCCGCCGACACAACTTGAAACTTGGAACCTGAAACTTGAAACTCTCCGCAGGAGATCCGCCATGAACGTGCTCGTCACCGGCGGCGCCGGCTACATCGGCTCACACGCGGTCAAGCAGCTTCGCGAAGCGGGGCATCACGTGGTCGTGCTGGACAACCTCGAACGCGGCCACCGCGCCGCCGTCCCCGATGATGCGCCGCTCGAAGAGCTGGACCTGCGCGAAACCGAAGCGCTGACCAGCGCGCTGACCTACCACGAAATCGACTGCGTCATGCACTTCGCCGCGCTGGCCTACGTCGGCGAGTCGGTCACCGATCCGCTGACCTACTACGACAACAACATCGCCGGCTCGGTCAGCCTGCTCGGGGCGATGCAGAACGCCGGCGTGAACCGCATCGTCTTCAGCTCCACCTGCGCGACCTACGGCGAGCCGGAGACCATGCCCATCACCGAGAATACGCCCCAGCAGCCGATCAATCCCTACGGCCGCACGAAGCTCGCCATCGAGTGGGCGCTGCGCGACCTGGCGCGCGCCAACGAGCAATTCGCCTTCGCCGCGCTGCGCTACTTCAACGTCGCCGGCTGCGCCGTCGACGGCTCGCTCGGCGAAGACCACGACCCCGAAACGCACATCATCCCCGTCCTGCTCCAGGTCGCGCTCGGCCAGCGCGAGAAAGTCACCATCTTCGGCGACGACTACGCCACGCCCGACGGCTCGTGCGTGCGCGACTACATCCACGTTGAAGACCTCGCCGCCGCGCACATCGAGGTCATGAACGCCCTGCAACCGGGCGATGCGCGCTTCTACAACCTCGGCATCGGCCACGGCCACAGCGTCAAGCAGCTCATCGAGTCGGCGCGCCGCGTCACCGGTCACGCCATCCCCGCCGAGATCGGCCCGCGCCGCCCGGGCGACCCGCCGCAGCTCTACGCCAACGCCGACAAGATCAAGCATGAATTGGGCTGGCAGCCGCGCTACACCGACCTCGACCGCATCGTGGCGACCGCGTGGCGCTGGTTCAAGACGCATCCGGATGGATACGTGGAGCCGTGACGCCGCTTGCGGCCTGGCACGAACTTCCAGCGCACTTGCTAAGCCGCAAGCGGCTATGACGCGCGATGATCGCGCCCGCGATTCGGAAAGCCCCAGATCGGCGTCGTGCGCAGCAGCAGCGCGCCCACCGGCAGCGCGACCACCGTCGTGTAAAGCAGAATGAAGAACCGGCGCACGAGCTGGTCCGCGGCGCCCCAGCCCTCGATCGGCTGCGCGGTCAGCCACGGCAGACCGCGCATCGTGTAAAGGCCCACGATCACGAGCTGCACGAAAATACCCGTCGCGAACACCAGCGCCGCGAGCGTGATGACCGACTCGCGAAACACCAGCACGCGCAATTGCAGCATCACGTACGCGCCGAACAGGTAACCCAGCGCCGCCGGCCCGAGGATCGCCGCCTCCGGCACCGGGCCCATCTGAAGGTCGACCAGCACCCCCAACACCAGCAGCGCCCACGGCACCACCTGCGCCGGCGCCAGCAGCGCAACGTACACCGCCAGGATCAACATGAAGCTCGGATACGCCCCATCCGGCCCCGACACGCCCAGCAACGCGCGCAACCCCGTCTCCAGGGCAACCATCACATACGCGGCAAGAGCGAAGACGAGCCAGTTCATAAGCAATCAGTTTCAAGTTCCAGGTTTCAAGTTTCAAGTTCGCGGAGACGGCGGCGAAGCCGCCGGTCAACTTGAAACTTGAAACCTGGAACTTAAAACACTCATTCCACCGGCACCAGCGCGGTCACTTCGCTGAGGCCGGTGAGGGGCAGGATCGGTTTGACGACGATCTCCTGGAACAGGTAAGGGTCGTCCGGCGCGCGTTGGACGGAGATGACCTGTCCGACGATGTAGCTTTGCGCCTCGCGCGGGAAGCGCGGGTCGTCGAGGTGCGCCAGGTCGCCGGCCTGCACCGGCTCGCCGCGGCGCACCTGCACGCCGAAGGTCTCACCATCGTCGCGCACTTCCAGTTGCACCGGCAGGCTGTCGCGCGAGTCGGTCGCATCGGCGGGCGGCAGGAGGGTCGCCTGCAGCTTGGTCTGGGGGGCGGTGATGAGCTTCACCTCGGAGGTGGCGGGCCCGGCGTGAACGACGCGGCCGACGAGGTTGTAGCCGCGAACGATGATGGCGCCTTCGCGGATCCCGGCACGGGTGCCGCGCGCGATGTTGAGCGTGGGCGCGTTGGGCGCGCCGGTCAGCCCGGTGACGCGGGCCTGGACGTAGCGCACGCCGGAGAAGTCCCACTGCTCGCTGCGCTCGGCGAGGCTCTGGATCTGCTGGAGCTGGGCGAGTCGTTCGCGCAGGTCCCGGTGGCGGCGCTGGAGATCGCGCAACTCGCGCAGGCGGCGGCCGTACAGTTCTTCAAGCTCGGCGCGGCTCATCTGCTGACGGTCCCACGCGACGGGATCGGGCTCCTCGCGGCGCAGGCGAAGCGAAAGGGCATGAGCCGACCAGCGCGCCGGACTCACCAGCGTGTTGACCATGGCGCGCGGCGCGTGGCTGAGGCGGCCGGCGGTGCGCTCACCGAGAAAGCTGCTGAACAGAAACAGCACCGCGAGCAGCACGAGCAGGCGTTTGGGGGTGAGCAGGGAACGTCGCATGATGGGGAAGTCAGAAGGCGCGACAAGTCGCGTCGCTTCATACCTGAGATTCTGCTCTCCTGTCTTCTGTCTCCTGTCTTCTGACTTCTGTCTTCCGCCTCACACCTCGTCCATGTCGCTTTCCATGGTGCCCTTCCACTCCTCGAGGTGGTCGAGGTAGATGGCGGTGCCGCGGGCGACGCAGGTGAGGGGGTCTTCGGCGACGCGCACATCCAGGCCGGTCGCGTTGGAGATCACGGTGTCGATGCCGCGCAGCAGCGCGCCGCCGCCGGCGAGGACGATGCCGTTGTCGACCAGGTCGGCGGCAAGCTCGGGCTCGGCGCGTTCGAGCGTGCGGGTGACGACTTCGATGATGGCGCTGAGCGGTTCCTGGAGTGCTTCGCGGATTTCCTCGGCGCTGATGACGGTCTTGCGCGGCAGGCCGGAGATCATGTCGCGGCCGCGCACTTCCATGGACTGATCCCCGCCGGCGTCGCCGTGCGCCGCGGAGCCGAGCTCGATCTTGATGCGCTCGGCGGTCTGCTCGCCGATCATGAGGTTGTAGGCCTTCTTCATGTGATTGATGATGGCCTCGTCCATGTCGTCGCCGGCGACGCGCACCGATTCGCACTGGGCGATGTCGGCCAGCGAGGTGATGGCGACTTCCGTCGTGCCGCCGCCGATGTCGACGATCATCGAAGCGGTCGCTTCGACGATCGGCAGGTTGGCGCCGATGCCCGCGGCCATGGGTTCTTCGACGAGATAGACGCGGCGTGCGCCGGCGCGTTCGGCGGAGTCGAGCACGGCGCGTTTTTCGACGGCGGTGATGCCGGACGGCACGGCGATGACGACGCGCGGCTTGACGAAGGGGCGCTTGCCGTTGACCTTGCGGATGAAGTAGCCGAGCATCGCCTCGGTGATCTCGAAGTCGGAGATCACGCCGTCCTTGAGCGGGCGGATGGCGGTGATGGAGCCGGGCGTCTTGCCGAGCATCTCCTTGGCGACCCAGCCGACGGCGTTGCCGCCCTGGAGCACCTGGTTGGTGCCCTTCTTGACGGCGACGACGGACGGTTCGTTGAGCACGATCCCCTCGCCGCGCACGCACACAAGGGTGTTGCACGTACCGAGGTCGATGCCCATGTCGACGCTGAACCAGCTTAGGACGTTGTCGAGGAACAAACCGCGCAGCCTTTCGGGCGGCCGCGGCGCGATCCGCGGCGGGTTCATCGGTGCCAGTCGGTGCGGGCCCACCCGCAGCCGAATGACGACGCAGAAGGGTGTCCCATGGACGCGGACCGGGTCACGGCGGGCATTGCACGTCCGGCGTCCCACGTCAAGGCCCGGCGCGGCCGCGAACCATCCCCACCCCGCGCGGCTGCGAGAACCGGGCCCCGTCGCCTGGGCCCCTGTGCCGGCCCTCCACGAGCCGGCCCAAACGTCGCGGCGACCGGCGCATCCTGCGATGACGCCGGCACGTCGCCCATCTGCGGGGCGACGCAATCAATATACGCGAAACGACCCCCGGTTGTGCGAAACGCCCAGCCGGGAATTCCGTCGCTAACGCTATGATCGGTGATCGGGCCGGCGAAGGCTTAGTTTCGCCGTCCGCGGCGCGCTGGTCAGGTCCACACCGCCGACCGCAGTCCGTCGATGCCGGCCGCCGCCGAGGTCGCGCCCACGTTGAACGGGTTCGTCTCGCCGGTCAGCGCCATGAACTGCATCCAGACGAAAATCACACTCATCACCATGACCACCAGCGCGATCGCGGCGAGCACGGTGTAGATGTTGTTGCGCGGACGCTGTTGACGCCTCTCGGCCATGATGCTGCTCCCTGTCGCGAGATCCAGTGGGTCAGTGGCTGGTCGGCCTGGTGGCGGGGTCTGCGAAAATCACGTCGCCCGGCCGCTCGGCCGCTCCGCCGCCGCATTCACGGGCCGGCGCTGGCCATGTCCGGGCTCGCGTAGATCCGGTCGCCCTGCTGCACGCTCTGCTCCCGCAGCGTCATGCGGCCGACGGCCGCGTCGTCGTCGACCCGCTCGATCAGCAGCGCGCCGATGAACTGACCCTCGCGCGACACCACGAATTCCATGTTCTGGGCCACCGCGTCGTTCGTGCCGACGTTGATCTGCACGATCGTCTCGTCGCCGGAGCGCTCGACGCGCACCACCTGACCCTCGATTGCGTGCGGCGGCCGCACGGTGCCGCCATCCTCGAGCTGCTCATCCGCACTGGCGATCCGCACGCGCACCTCGCGCGGCACCTGGTCCCAGTACGCCCGCAGCTCGCGGTGCTCGGCTTCCAGCGCGACCTTCTCCTCGCGGAGGCGGCGCACCTGCCGATCGTAGCTGGCGAGCTGGCTGTCCAGCGACGCGACGCGGTCGGTCGCCTCGATGAGCTTCTGCTGCTGGTCCACGACCTGGTCGCGACGCTGGCCGAGTTCTTCGGTCACGTCCTCGAGCAGGCCGGCGATCTGCTGATTGGAGGCGTCGAGCCCGGAGAGGGAGGCGGTCAGCTCCGTCACGCGCGCCCGCTCGGCGAGCAGGTCGGTTTCGAGGCTCTGGCGCTCCGACTGGAGGCTGGTGACCTGGCCGTTGAGGTCGTCGATCTGGTTGCGGAGGTTGTCCAGCTGCCGCTGGCGGCGCTGGTCCATGGCGGCGAGCTCGGAAACGAGCTGCTGCTTTTCCTGCCGCTCGGCGGCGAGTTGCTGTTCGGTGTCTTCGAGTTGGGCGCGGATGTCGCCGGTGCTTGCCACGTAGGAGGTGGTCAGCGCCGCGAGCAGCACCGAGAGGATGGTCACCAGAACCACAAACGCCTTGGTCAGCATGCTCACGGGTAGTGCCCTTCCTTTTGCGGTTGTTGCGGTTGGTTTTGCAGTTTGTCGAGCGGCTTGTTGCGCGGGCGGCGCGGGATTTCGCGGGCGCCACGGACCGGGCGAATCGCCGCGCCAGGCCGCGGGGCCGGAGCGGGTTCCGGCCATTATCTACTTCATAGACCTGCGCTTGTCAACAACCAGCGAGCCGGCCCGTCCCCAGGGCGGTCAGCCCGAACACCGGACCGCCCCCCGCCCCGCGGCGG
>JBMCXL010000104.1:0-8952 GCA_048621015.1 Phycisphaeraceae bacterium | reverse complement strand
TCGCGAACATCAACCCGATGCTGGGCAGCGTGGTGACGGCCGCGGCGCCGGTGAACCTGCACCTGAACCAGGAAAACTCGGCCGTGCCGTTGGACGAATTCGACTGGCGGCGCGTGGCGATGAGCGGCGGGCTCGATGCGATGGACGTGACGCTGGCGCCGGGCAGTTTCACACGCGAGATCTTCAGCGTGCTGCGCCTCGCGGGCATGCGCGAGCTGTCATCGAGCGAGGTCGCCTCCGTCTCGCCGGTCGCGTTCACCATCGCCGACGGCCGGCTCGCCTACGACCAGCCGATGCGCATCACGCTGGGCGGCGGCATGGTGTTCGTCTTCACCGGCGGCGCGGACCTGGCGACGCGCGAGCTGGACCTGCGCATGGGCTTCGCCGGCGACCGGTTCGCGCAGTATCGGTTGACGAACATCGCGCTGCCGATCGGCGGCACGATCAGCGAGCCGAGCTTCGACGAGGATCGCCTGGTCCAGGCGCTCGCCGAAGGGGCGGGGCGCGGCCTGTTGCAGGAGGGGCTCGGGCAGATCTTCGGCCGCCCGCGCGATCAGGAAGAGCAGCAACAGGATCAGCAGCAACAGCAGGAAGAGGAGCAGCCCTCGGAGGATGAGCGGGAGCGCGAGCGCTCGCCGTTGGAGGAGCTGCGCGATCTGTTCGAGTGAGCGGGCGCGGGGTATCGCGCATCCGGGATCGGGGGGGTGGACAGGCTGGGTAGTTCGGCATATGTTAGGTACATGGCCCAACGGGGTGACCAGCCGAAACCGGGTGAGCCGGCCGAGTACGTGGACGGTCTCGCGGAGGGCGCGGGCCGGGGCCGCGGGGCGGGACTGAATCCGGGCAACCGCTTCGAGGATGTGCGGCTGCACGTGCTCGGGGAATATCTCGACCACCGGGCGCAGGAAGAAGGAGCGGAAGGTGAGCGATGCGAGCAGGGGGAGGGCGAGCATCGGTATCAGACGCAGGTGCTCACCGACACCAGCCGCACGATCATCAACTACGTCGATCCGGACAAGAGCCCCGACATCGGCATGCGCTGGACGATCAACCCGTATCGCGGGTGCGAGCATGGTTGCATCTACTGCTACGCGCGGCCGACGCACGAGTACCTGGGCATGTCCTCGGGGCTCGACTTTGAGACGAAGATCTTCGCGAAAAGGCAAGCCCCAACGATGCTGCGCCGCGAGCTGGCGCATCCCAAGTGGCGCGGCGAGCCGATCGTGATGTCCGGCGTGACCGATCCGTATCAGCCGATCGAGCGGAAGCTGCGCATCACGCGCGGGTGCCTGGAGGTGCTGGCCGAGTGTCGCCAGCCGGTGGGCATCATCACGAAGAACCGGCTGGTGCTGCGCGATCTGGATCTGCTCACCGAGCTTGCGCGGCACGGCGCGGTGAGCGTGAGCTTCAGCATCACCACGCTCGATGCGAGCCTGGCGCAGCGCATGGAGCCGCGCACCAGTCATCCGCGCGACCGGTTGAAGACGGTGCGCCGGCTGCGCGACGCGGGCGTGCCGGTGGGCGTGATGGTCGCGCCGATCGTGCCGGGGCTGAACGACCGGGAGATACCGGCCGTGTTGCAGGCGGCGGCCGAGGCGGGGGCGCAAGGGGCGGGGTATGTGCTGCTGCGGCTGCCGCATCAACTGAAGGCGTTGTTCCTGGACTGGCTGGGGCGCGAGTTTCCGGAGCGTGCGTCGCACGTGGAGTCGCTGCTCCGCGGCGCGCGTGGGGGAAAGCTCTACGACGCCACGCATGGCGAGCGCGGCCGGGGCACCGGGCCCGTGGCGGAGCAGGTGGGGCGGATGTTCCGCGTGTACGCCCGCCGGCATGGGCTGGACGGCCGCCGCGGCAGGGGGCTTTCCGGTGCCGCG
This sequence comes from Phycisphaeraceae bacterium, assembly GCA_048621015.1. Classification (GTDB taxonomy): domain Bacteria; phylum Planctomycetota; class Phycisphaerae; order Phycisphaerales; family Phycisphaeraceae; genus JBMCXL01. The sequence continues at coordinate 7,081 of JBMCXL010000104.1, read as the reverse complement.
TTCCGCCCGCCGCGGAAGGAGGCGGACGGGCAGATGAATCTTTTCGGTTGAGCCACGAGACTCTCGCACCCCGGGAGAGGGTGCCGAGCAGGAAATGCGGCATTCGCATGAAAAAGGCAACGAGGCGGGTGAGGGGGCACCAGCCACCTTGCGTCTCCCTCGCAAGGCAGATGCAAGGTGGTCGCTGATTCCCTCACCTTCCCTCTCCCAGCGGGAGAGGGTGTTGATTCGCCGGTGGTTGCGCGCGGTTTCCGGCAGGGTCTGCACCGCCCGCCTGCCGCTTCGGCATGCCCGGGGTGGCGGCCGCTGGCGCGGGGGGATGAAAATCGCCGATAACAGCGTTGTACTCAGGCCTTTGCCTGTATTCGCCGATGAGGCGCAGGCATGTGGCTTGCATCTGTTTGTGGGGGTGCACCAGACTCGTCTAGAATCCCCCTCGATTGGTAGCCGCCGCGACAAATCCGCAGGGCGCGCTACAATAGTGTGCGACGTAATCTGACGTACCGTGACACGCCAAGAGTCATCGCAATGTTCGAAAGATTTACAGACAGAGCCCGCAAAGTCATGGCCCTGGCCAACCAGGAAGCCCAGCGGTTCAACCATGAATACATCGGCACCGAGCACATCCTGCTCGGGCTGGTGAAGGAAGGTTCCGGTGTCGGCGCGAACGTGCTGAAGAACCTCGACGTGGATCTGCGCAAGGTCCGCCTCGAAGTGGAGAAGCTCGTCAAGTCCGGCCCGGACATGGTGACCATGGGCAAGCTCCCGCAGACGCCCCGGGCCAAGAAGGTCATCGAATACGCCATCGAAGAGGCGCGCAACCTCAACCACAACTACGTCGGCACCGAGCACCTGCTGCTCGGGTTGCTGCGTGAGCACGAGGGTGTGGCCGCGCAGGTGTTGATGAACCTTGGGTTGAAGCTCGAAGAGGTGCGCGAGGAGGTCCTGAACCTGCTCGGCGCCGGCGTCGATCCCGAGGAAGCCGGCACCAAGGGCGGCGGCGAGGAAGCGTCCAGCTCGGCCAAGGGTGGCAAGAGCAAGACGCCCGCGCTCGACAGCTTCGGCCGCGACCTGACCGAGCTCGCCCGCGAGGGCAGCCTCGACCCGGTCATCGGCCGCGCCAACGAGATCGAGCGCCTCGTGCAGATCCTCTGCCGGCGCACGAAGAACAACCCCGTGCTGCTCGGTGAAGCAGGCGTCGGCAAGACGGCCATCGTCGAAGGCCTGGCGCAGAAGATCATCGAGCATGACGTGCCCGAGCTGCTTCACGATCGCCGCATCGTCGTGCTGGACCTGGCCATGATGGTCGCCGGCACGAAGTATCGCGGTCAGTTCGAGGAGCGCATCAAGGCCGTCATGAACGAGGTGAAGCGCGCCAAGAACGTGCTGCTGTTCATCGACGAGCTGCACACGCTGGTCGGCGCCGGCGGCGCGGAGGGCGCGATCGATGCGTCCAACGTGCTCAAGCCCGCGCTGTCTCGCGGTGAAATTCAGTGCATCGGCGCGACCACGCTCGATGAGTACCGCAAGTACATCGAGAAGGACGGCGCGCTCGAGCGGCGGTTCCAGACGATCATCGTGAATCAGCCCAACAAGGAGGACACGATCGAGATCCTCAAGGGCCTGCGCGATCGTTACGAGGCGCACCACCGCGTGCAGATCACCGACAACGCGATCGTGCAGTCGGTGGAGCTGAGCAACCGTTACATCACCGGCCGCGTGCAGCCGGACAAGTCCATCGACGTGCTCGACGAAGCGGGTGCGCGCATCCGCCTCAAGAGCATGAGCAAGCCGCCGGACCTCGCCGAGATCGAGGAGCAGATCGAGCGTCTGTCCATCGAGAAGGACGAGGCGGTCAAGGCGGCCGACTACGAGCGCGCCGCCGAGCTGCGCGACCAGGCGGAATCGCTCCGTCGCAAGAAGGAGCAGATTCAGCGCGACTGGCGCGCCAAGGCCAAGGAAGTGGACGGCGTCGTGGACGAGGAGGTCGTCGCCGAGGTGATCTCCCGTATGACCGGCGTGCCGCTTCAGCGCCTCGAGAAGGCCGAGACCGAGCGACTGCTTCAGCTCGAGGTCGAGTTGCACAAGAAGGTCGTCTCTCAGGACGAGGCGATCCACGCGGTCGCCAAGGCGCTGCGTCGCGCCCGCTCGGGCCTCAAGGACCCGCGCCGGCCGATGGGCAGCTTCGTCTTCGTCGGTCCGTCCGGCGTCGGCAAGACGCTGCTCAGCAAGGCGCTGGCCGAGTTCATGTTCGGCGACGAGGACGCGCTGATCCGCATCGACATGTCCGAGTACATGGAGAAGCACAACGTCAGCCGCCTCATCGGCGCGCCTCCGGGTTACGTCGGCTACGAGGAGGGCGGTCAGCTCACCGAGCAGATCCGCCGTCGCCCGTACGCCGTGGTCCTGCTCGACGAGATCGAGAAGGCGCACCCGGATGTGTTCAACATGCTCCTTCAGATCATGGAGGAGGGTCAGCTCACCGACTCGTTCGGGCGTCACGTGGACTTCCGCAACGTGGTGCTGATCATGACCTCGAACATCGGCGCCGAGCTGATCAAGAACAAGGCCGGCTTCGGCTTCTCCAAGCCGACGGAAGAGACCGACTACAACAAGATGAAGCAGACGCTCAACAGCGAGATCGAGCGCTACTTCCGCCCCGAGTTCATCAACCGGCTGGACGACGTGATCGTCTTCCGGGCGCTGACGCGGGAGAACCTGGTCAACATCGTGGAATACGAGCTGAAGAAGGTCTTCCAGCGGCTGGAGGAGCGCGGCATCACGCTGGAGCTGAACCAGTCGGCGAAGGACTTCCTGATTGAGAAGGGCTACAACCCGGACTTCGGCGCGCGGCCGCTGCGTCGCGCGATCGAGCAGCACGTGGAGGACCCGCTCTCGGAGCGCATCCTTCGCGAGGAGTTCAAGCCGGGCCAGATCGTGAAGATCACCAAGGCCGAGGGCGAGGAGCATCTCGCCTTCCACGCCGAGGACAAGCCCGAATCCGGCGACCAGGAGCAGGTGACCGAGGCGAGCGCCGAGAGCACCTGATCGCTGACCGGTGACAATTCAATCCATCCACGAGACCCGTCGGCCCCGCGCCGGCGGGTCTTTTTTTGCGCGCCGGGCGCGTGCGCCGGCGCCATGATCCGGACCTTCGCTGCGCTCAGGACCGGCTTGAACCCCGTGGGCGCCGTCCGCTTTAAGCCGGTCCTGAGCGAGTCTGCGAGCGAAGGTCCGGATCGCCGCCCCTGTCAGCTACAATCGCCTCTCCCATCCGCTGCTTCCACGAAAGGCCGCCCCACATGAATGCGCAAGCGCCGCCGACGCTCATGCTGCTGCCCGGCCTGCACGGCACGGACGAACTGTTCGCGCCGCTGCTCGAACAGTTGCCCGCATCACTGCCCACGCTGCGCGTCAACTACCCGGCCGACGCAGCGATGGCCTGTGAAGCCTACGTGGACTTCGTGCGCCAGCGCCTCCCCGCCGACCGGTCCGTGGTGCTGCTGGGCGAATCGTTCTCCGGGCCGATCGCGTATCGCGTGGCGCAGCAGGAGCGCTCGCTGGTGCGCGGCGTGGTGCTGGCGGCGTCGTTCGTTTCCGAGCCGCATCCTTTCCTGATGCGGTTGACCGAATACCTGCCGCTGGGTTGGATCACCGCGACGCGGCCGGCGCGCTTCATGGCGCGTCGGCGTCTGCTCAATGCCGATCCGCCGGCGGAAGTCGAGGCGATGCTGAAGACGGTGATGGATCGTGCGGACCCGGAGGTGATGGCGCATCGGCTGCGCTGCATCCGGCGCGTGGGGCGGCCGGACGAGACGCTGGATGTGCCGTGCTGCTGCATTCGCGCGACGCGCGACCGCGTCGTGCCGGCGCGCAGCATTCGGGAGGTGCGCCGCGCGTTCGGCGACGTGCGCGTGGTGGACATCGACGGGCCGCACCTGATCCTCCAGACGCGGCCGCGCGCGGCGGCGGAGGCGATTCTTGCGTTTCTGGATTCGCTGGGCGCGCGGTAGGACGCGACGGCGCCCGATGCTTGAAAGGTCTATTGACGACCGCCATTCCTCCCCCACGGTACAATCCACCGCATGTGGCGGTCCATTGACTCTGACAAGGGAGTGTGAAGATGCGGCAGTTCCAGAGCATGCGCGGTTGGATCACGTTGGGCGTCATGGGTTGCCTGCTCGGCGCGTTGGCGGTGGATGTCCGGGCGCAGGCGTCCAGCGACGAGTTGACCTTGGCGCGGGAGGGCGAGGCGCTGGCGCCGATCGTCATTTCGCCGGAGGCAGGCGAGCGGGTGGAGGCCGTGGCGCAGGAACTGGCGGACTATCTCGGACAGATGACCGGCGGCGAATTCGCGATCGAGCGCGACGAGCAGCCGCGGCGCGGCATCGTGCTCGGCACGCTCGAACAGTTCCCCGATCCGGCATTGAACGAGCCGCTGGCGATGCGCGATAGTTTCGACGGCCGCGAGGCGTATGCGATCCGCACCGATGCGCGCCGACTGCGCCTGATCGGGGCAACGGACCTGGGCGCATCGCACGCGGCGTTTCGTTTCCTGGAGACGCAGGGCTGCCGATGGTTCTTCCCGTCCGATGCGTGGACGGTTGTGCCGGAGCGGCGCACGTTGACGGTCGGTGTCAATGAAACGGATCGGCCGGCGCTGCTGTCGCGGCGCATCTGGTATGGATTCGGCTTCTTCGATCAGCAGGCGCGCGAGGACCACCAGGCATGGGCGCGGCACAACCGCATGGCCGCCTCGCTGCGCATCTACGCCGGCCATTCCTGGGGCCGCATCATGCGCCAGTACCAGGAGACGTTCGACGAGCATCCGGAGTACCTCGCGCTCGACGAGGAAGGCGAGCGCGGCGGGAGCAAGTTCTGCATCAGCAACGATGACCTGCGCGAGCTGGTCGTGCAATATGCGCTGGATTACTTCGAGAAGCATCCGGATGCGGACATGGTCTCGGTCGATCCGTCCGACGGCGGCGGGCATTGCGTGTGCGAGGATTGCGCGGCGATGGGCACGGTGTCCGATCGCGTGTTCGGCCTGGCCAACCAGGTCGCGCAGGCGGTGGCGGAGGAATATCCGGGCAAGATGGTCGGCCTCTACGCGTACAGCCACCACTCCGAGCCGCCGAGCTTCGAGCTGGAGCCTAACGTCTACATTCAGCTCACCGCGGGCTTCATTCGCGGGCGCTACACGTTCGATGAGCTGATGGAGATCTGGCCGACCAAGGCGCGGCACATGGGTTTCTACGAGTATTTCTCCGTTTACCTGTGGGACTGGGACATGCTGCCGGGCGGTCGCGGCGCGAACGTGCCGTACCTGAAGCAGCGCATCCGCCGCTACATGGACAACGGCGCCACGAGCCTCGACGCCGAGAGCGGCAACAACTGGGGGCTGCACGGCCGGGGCTACTACGTCGCGAACAGGCTGATGTGGAATCCCGACGCGGACGTGGAGGCGCTGCTCGAAGATTTCTACGAGAAAGCGTTCGGCCCCGCCGCCGAGCCGATGCGCCGTTATTACGAGCGCTTCGATCCCGGCAACGATCCGCTGATGAGCGAGCACCTGGTCGGCCTGGGCTTTCGCGACATTGCCGAGGCCGCGCGCTTGGCGGAAGGTCGGCCGGACGTGCAGGCCCGGCTCGACGAGCTGAAGCAGTACCTGCGCTACTTCCATCTGCGCTGGATGCTTCAGCGCGCGGACGACGAGGCGGAGAAGAAGCGGCTGACGCTGGAAACGCTCACGCACGTGTATCGCACGCGGCGCAGCTACATGAATCACTGGGAAGCGATGCGCCAGTCCTGGACGCGCCGCGCCGCGGAGGAGTTCGACGAGCCGAGCTGGAACGCGCGCTCGCAGGAGTCGCATCCGTGGCAGGTGGACGAGCCTTACACCGCGGCGGAGATTGAGCAGGCGTTCCAGGCCGGCCTGGAATACTTCCAGCCGCAGGAAGTGACCGAGCGGGAGTTCAGCGACGAGCTGGTGGCCGTGGCGTTCGAGGGCGCCGCTTCGGCGCGGACGCGTCACCAGTACCAGCGCGGGTTCCGTTACCTGCTTTACAGCATCGAGGGCGAGCCGCTCGTGGTGAGCATCACGCCGGGCACGATCGCGCACTATCGCAATCGGCCGGATGCGCGCTACAAGCTGATCGACGCGCGCGAGCAGGTGATCGAGCAGGGGCGATTGCCGTTGGACGGCGAGCCGCACGAGCTGACGTTCGACGTGCCGGAGGCGGGGCTTTATTACATCGAGATCGCCGACTCCGGCGCCGGCTGGCGCATCACCGCCGAGCCGGGGCGTGTCGCGACGATTCCGCTGCGGCGCGACCAGGCCTATCGCCACGCGGGACACATGCCGCGCCTGTATTTCTACGTGCCCAAGGGCACGCGGACGATCGATTACTACTGGAAGGGCGGCCCGCATCGCGTGCACGGGCCGGACGGCGAGGTGGTGCGCGAGGTGGAGGTGAATGGCCGGTTCGTGCGCATCGACGTGCCGGCCGGCGCGGATGGCCAATTGTGGTCGTTCACGCGCATGGCGCTGCGGCACCTGTGGTTCTTCAACGTGCCGAACTACGTCGCGGCATCGGGCGACGCGCTGCTCCTGCCGCGCGACGTGGTCGAGGCGGACGGCCTGACGGTGCGCACCAGTGGCTTGGAAGGGCGGTGAGTCCGATAGCGCGTGCGAGCGCAGTCGCGCCTGGACGCAGCGCGCCGCGGTTCCTGTGCGCCGCAGCCGACTCGCGCGTCATTTTCTGACCAACCGTTAGAGACGGTCGTCGGTTTATATGCGCCGGTGAGTCGGGTTAAGTGATCGGGGTAAGGGGTCGATGGAGAAACGGCCCGCCGGGATAGTGGGAGAGGGTGTCCACGAACTCGGCAAGCTGGATCGATTGTGCGGGTGGTGTAGCGGTATGGGTGTTCCCATTCGGCGAGCGGCGCCGCGCCAGCGCGGTTCCGCTTGAGGATGTCGGCCGATGAATCAGGAACTGATCGACCGCGTGCTGCAATCGCCCCGGTTCGTCCTCGAGTTCGAGGACAGTCTCGTTTTTCTCTTCGAGCTCGGCCTCGAGAT
>JBMCXL010000103.1:0-8953 GCA_048621015.1 Phycisphaeraceae bacterium | reverse complement strand
GGTGTCCATCGCGATCGGCCCGCCCGCCGGATGCCCCAGCGCCGCCGACGGCAACCGGCGTACGCCCGCGGGGCTGATGCGCTCGAGCGTGCCGGTCCAGGTGCGCTGCGGCGCGCCGACGGCGCGCACCTCGACGGGCGCGCCCGCTGCCAGCTCACTCGCGAGTTGTGGACCGAGGTACTGGTCGGCCGCGATGCGCAGCACCGGCGCACCATCGCCGGCGATCCAGCCGAGCGGTTCGCCGCGTTCGAGATAGCCGCCGATCCGTCGGTCGAGGCGTGCGGGCATCCACTGGCCCTCGAACGGCGCGCGGACGGTCAGATGGGTGATGCGCTGCTCCAACTCCGCCACGCGCTCGGCGAAGGCGGTCTGTTGCGCACGAATCTGCTGCGCGGCGGCGAACTCCCCCGCGGCGAATGCCTGGCGGTAGCGCGCTTCGAGCAGGCGGCGCTCCGCGTCGAGGCGTCGGCGGCGCATGCGCAGCTCGTCGTTGCGTAACTGCACGAGCGGTTCGTCGGCGGCGCGCTCCAGGAAGCCGGCGGACCGTGTATGCAACCGCACGAACCGCGCCGGCTCGACGATGCCCTGCGCCCTTCCATGGTCCGGCACCGGCACGCCGCCAAGCAGCGCGATCAATGCGGCGATGGTGGCCGTGGACGTCAGCACCGCGCGCGGCCGTGTGCGCAGCAGCTCCGGGGAGGTCAACAGGTAGTGCACGAACCTGCCCAGCGGCACGGCCACCCAGCCCACCACCGCGCTGATCGCCAGCAGTGCGCCGATGAAGAAGAACTTGCCGGTGATGAACAGGATGATGCCGACGGCGATGATGACGCGATAGATGGTGGACGCCACGGCATAGGCGATCAGCCACGGACGTTCGCCGGCGGTGTGGGCCGGGTTCTGCGGCGCGCGGACGCCGTAGACGTAGCGCTTGACGAGATAGTAGAGGTACTGCTTGCTGCGCGGGTTGAGGTTGGGAATCTCCAACAGGTCGCTGAGCACGTAGTAGCCGTCGAAGCGCAGCAGCGGGTTGCCGTTGAAAAGGAGGGTGGAGACGGAGGCGATGAAGATGACGTTGTAGGCGATGGCGTGCGTGAGCGTGTCCGGCGCGGTGCGCGACCAGAGGAGCATGGCGACGGCGGCGGCGGCAAGCTCGACGTAGATGCCCGCCAGGCCCACCGCGGCGCGGCGCCACTTGCTGCGAAAGGCCCAGGCGCTGGAGGCGTCGACGTAGGGCACGGGCATGAGCACCAGCAGCATGATGCCGACCTGGTGCACTTCGCCGGGCACCTGCTCGGCTTCGCCGAAGCGTTTGCAGGCGAGGCCGTGGCCGAGTTCGTGCAGCGCCTTGATGCCGGCGAAGGCGAGGTAGAGCACGAGCAGGTTTTCCAGCGCGAGGATCTGGTTGCGCTCGTGCCAGAGCTGGTCGATGTTGCCGACGAGCGCCCAGAGGCCGGTGATGAGCAGGATCGCCCAGCACGCGAAACCGATCGGCGAGAAGATCCAGCCGAGCGGGCGGGCGAGGTGGTCGAGCAGGCGATCGGGGTCGAGCAGCGGGATGCGCGCGAACAGCAGGTTCATCAGGTAGCCACGCACCTCGCGGCGCACGCGCTTGCGCTGGCGCTCGAAGAGGTTCGCGGCATCGGGCGGCAGGTCGGCAGTGAGCAGATTGGAGGAGTAAAGCTGGCCGAGCAGTTGGATGACTTCGCCCTGCGTGGGCGCGCGGTCGCCGAGCTGGGTGTTGCAAAGGGCCCACGCTTCGCTGACGGTGCGCTGGCCGTTGAGCAGGCCGACGAAGTGGTAGGCGGCGTCGTTGAGATGGAAGAAGCGGTTGTTCGACGGATCGCGCAGGACGTGACCGAGCCGGCCGCGGTAGAACTGGCGGTACACCTGCACGAACCCGCGCAGGCGTGCCTTGACGTCGGCGACCTGGTGCCAGGATTCGTTGAAGGTCGGGCGTTCCACGGTGATGGTTTCCGCGAGAAAACAGTTTTAGCCACAGATGAACACGGATGGACACAGATAAAGAGGGGAACGCGACAAGTCGCGTCGCTTCATATTCTGCTTTCCCATTCTTCTATCTTCTTATCTGTGTTTATCTGTGGCTAATATCCGTCAGATCCAGAGTTTCATGCGCAGCCAGTCGAGTGCTTCGTGGGTCCAGATCCAGGCGTAGGAGGCTTCGCCGGCGTGGGTTTTGGCGACGCCCTTCATGCCGGGGCGCAGTTGATCCGGCGCATCGAGCAGGCGGGCGCGGACGCGGAAGGCGTTCTGCTGGTCGATGACCTCGGCGACGGGGTCGATGGTGATGATTTCGTACGACAGGTAACGGCCGGGCGCGGTGGCGGTGGCGAGTCGGCCGCGCTGGCCGATGGCGATGTCGCCGATGCGCTGGTCGGGCACGTGCAGGACGGCGCGCAGTTCTTCGAGCGGGGCGATGTGAAACAGCGGTTGTCCCGTCTGCACGGGCGCGCCGGTTTGCTGCTGGAGATCGCCCTTGACGATGACGCCGGTGATCGGCGCGGTGAGCGTGGCCTGGGCGATGCGATGTTCGAGCCAGTCGATCTCCGCCTGGGCACGGTCGGCGCGGGCCCGGGCGATCTGCACCTCGACCGTGCTGCCTTCCTGGCGCGCGACGTCGGCTTCCTTCAAGTACGTGGCGCGCTCCGCGATGGCGCGCGCCAGTTCCAGGCGAAGCTGCGTCGTCTCCAGTGTCGCAAGCGCGGTGACGCCGGCTTCGACCGCATCGCCCGGCTCGACGTGCACCGCTTCCAGGTATCCCTCGAACGGCGCGGGCACCACGCGCTGCGTCGTCGCCTCGATCACGAACGGCGACGACACGCGATACGTCCCCTGCGCGAACACCAGAAACAGCACCGTCGCCAGCAGCGCCACCGCCGTCACCTTCGCCCACGTATGGCGCGGCCCGATCAGCGCGGCGAATCCGCGGCGCGTCTGCGTGGCAAGCCGCGCACCGATCCAGCGATCCTGCTCGAAGCGCTCCATCAGGCGCGGCGTGCAAAGGTCGCACGTCAAGCGCAGCAATTCAATCTCGTTCACGCCGATGGGCTGATCCGTCGGCCGCTCGATGGTCAACACGCCCACGACCTCGCCCTGGTGACGCAACGGCAGGCTGCACAGCGCCGCCGGCCCGTGCGCGGCGGCGAAGTCGGCGGTGGCGCGGTGAATATAGGTCGCTTCATTCGGCGCCGGATGCACGATCTCGGTGTCCTGGTCGAGACACTCCTCCATGGCCGACTCGAGATCCTGCACCACTTTCATCTTGCGGTTCAGGTGCTCGGTCTGGCTCATGGCGACGAGCTTGACGTAGCGCCCGCGCAACAGGCCGAGGCTGACGCGCTCGCCGCGCCAGCGCGTCGCGATCTCGTTGCACAACGCCATGGCCGCGGCCTTGAAGCGCGGCTGCTCGTTGGTGGCGGTGAGCACTTCGATCGCGCCGCCGAGCGAACGCAGACTCATCTGGCGCTGCTGGAGCGTGAGGCGCATCTCGTAAAGCGCCAGCAGGCTGAGGCTCAGCTCCAGCTCGCGCTGGCAGCGCTCGATGACGTGCTCGTGGCGCGTGCGCAGGTGAAACGCGGCGAGACCGCGCGCGCTTTGCTGGCCGCGAATGGGCAGGAGGACGAGGTGCTCGTCGGCGGGTTGGCCATAGAGCGCGTCGGCGCGGTGCAGGGGATGGACGGCCGGCGCTGCGATGGCGGTGTCGGCCAACTCGGCGGCGCGGGCGAGCCAGCTCGGGGGGGTCGCGTCGCGGTCGATGGCGGGGTGGGCGGCGAGGACGTGGGTGCGGCCCTCGGCATCGCGCTGGAGGATCGCCCCGGCCGCGGCGCCGCTCAGTTCGCACTGGCCGGCGATGAGTTCGGTGAGGAAGGCGTCGGGCGAGCCGTCGAACGCGAGCACGCGCTCCAGCACCGCCGAGACGGAGGTCGCCGGGGCGGGGGTGTCGCGTCGCACGGCCGCCTCCGCCTGATGCGCGGTGTGGGATTCGCCCTGGCTCTGGGTCATGGACGCGGGCCCCTCAGATGAGGGCCTCAGTGTACCGCACGGAGCCGGTTGCGGCTTCGTGGGCCGCCCGGCGTCAGGCACGGCACGACGCCGCCGGCAACCGGTGCGTGGGGGCGAGACCGGGCTTCGCGGGCTGGCGCGGCTGGGTCGGTTGAATCGCCCCGCGGCGGATGGGTATCGCCCCGATGGGTGAAAGTTTCATAAAGCCTTTCGTCATGAGCCGATGGATCGTATCATGCACGCCCACGGCAAGGGCGGTGTTCCCCCCAGCAGAGCCAGGGTTTCCAGCCAGCAAGCAGCCGGCAGACACGAAGGTAGGAGCGTACAGGGTGCGATATCGCTTTCGCGGGCTGAAGCGCGACACCGGGAAGGCGGTCGAGGGCCACGTCGAAGCGCCGACCGAGGAGATGGCCTACCAGGTCCTCGGCGACCACGGCGTGGTGACCGAAGACCTGCGCCCCGACCCGCGCCCCCGCCCCGCCCAGCCGGCCGGTCCCAATGCCGCCCAGGGGAGCATGGCCGGCCAGAGCGGCGGCCCGGCCGGGGCGTGGGACATCGCCGACGCCATCGAAAGCGCGTTCGACACCTCCGCCTCGCAGGTCGCCGTCGACCGCCTCGCCGAGCGGTTCCGCGGCCAGCGGGTCAAGGTCATCGATCGCGAGAAGATCCGCCGGCGCGTCATGCAGGTCGTCGAGCAGGCGATCATGCAGGGCCAGAAGCACGAGGAAACCCACGACCAGGTGCGCGACCGCATCGCCTCCGCCATGGAGGAGATGTTCAAGGACAACCGCAACCTCACCAGCCAGGCCCAGCAGCAGGCCCAGCAACAGGGCAGCGAAGCGCTGGAGCGCCAGATTCAGCGCCTCTCGCAGGTGACCGAAAGCATGGAACGGGCCGTCGCGAATCTCGTGATGGTGCTGCGTTCCGGCGGCGGTCGCGGCGGTGGGCCGGCGCGCTACACGCACGAGCAGCGCGACCGCAACGAAGCGCAGGATGCCGTGCTGCTGGAGATCTTCGAGACCAACCTCGAACTGCGTCGCGAAGGCGACGAGAACGGCAGCACCGAGACCGTCCCCGACGACCAGGCCGCGCCGCCCGGCGCCGCCTCCGACCAGGCGCAAAGCGAACCGTCCGCCTCGTAGCCGAGCATTGACGTTGATTGTTTCGACCCGGGCCCCAGCACGGTAAAGGTCCGGGTCGCCTACCCGAACGCTTGAGATCGAACCCGCGTTGTTCGACCGAACCCACAGGAGAAGTCCGATGAGCCAGACCGATACCACACCCTCCGGCGGCACGCCCCAGCCCCAAGCCCCGCGCCAGGGCAAGCCGATCAGCCCCGGCCCCGCCGACGACAGCGGCGGCGACGCCCGTAACGCCCTGCTGATGGGCATCGACCTCGGCACCTCGCGCAGCGCCATCGTCTCCGTCGCCGGGGCACGCAAGATGGTCGAGAGCTACGTCGGTTGGCCCAAGGACCCGGTCAGCCGCAAGTACCTCGGCAAGGACATCGTCTTCGGCCGCCAGGCGCTGGATAACCGCCACTCGGTGAACCTCTATCGCCCGCTCGAGCACGGTGTCATCAAGTACACCGACGACCAGGGCCAGAACAACGCCGAGTACCAGAAGAACCTCGACGCGGCGCACATGCTCATCCACCACCTGGTCAACCTCGTCGAGCCCGGCCGCGACGACGTGCTCTACGGCGTCATCGGTGTGCCCGCCCAGGCGACCGTCCGCAACAAGAAGGCCATCCTCGAAGTCGCCCAGGGCGTGCTCGACAGTGTCATGATCGTCTCCGAGCCGTTCACCGTGGCCTACGGCATGGATCGCTTCAACGACGTGCTCGTGATCGACATCGGTGCCGGCACCACCGACCTCTGCCGCATGCACGGCACCGTGCCCGGCGATGACGACCAGATCAGCCTCGACACCGCCGGCGACGCCGTCGACCAGAAGCTGCTGGAGCTCATCCAGAAGCGCCACCCCCAGGCGCAGATCACGCTGAACATGTGCCGCCAGCTCAAGGAGCAGTACGGCTTCGTCTCCTCGGCGCAGGACCGCATCGAGATCGAGCTGCCCGTCGACGGCAAGCCCACGCCGCACGACCTGACCAAGGAAGTCAAGGAGGCGTGCGAGATTCTCGTCCAGCCGATCCTCGAATCCATCCACAAGCTCGTCGCCAGCTTCGACCCCGAGTTCCAGGAGAAGCTGCGCAACAACGTCATCCTCTCCGGCGGCGGCGGCATGCTCGACGGCCTGAACAAGCGCATCGAGGACGGCATGCACGAGCAGCTCGGCGGTGGACACGTCACCGTCGTCGACGAGCCGCTCTACGCCGGTGCCAACGGCGCCCTGCAACTGGCGATGGACATGCCCGCCGAATACTGGGAGCAGCTCGAAGCCACCACGGCGAAAAAGTAATGCTCAAAAAACCACCAACGCACCCACACCCACAAAGCCGGGGGATCGCATCCCCCGGCTTTTTTCTGCGCCATCTCACTTGATTAGCGCACCCCCAATCCAGGCGTAGCGGCTGCGCTCTCAACCCCCCTCCCTTGAGGGAGGGGCCAGGGGAGGGTGAAACGTTCGCCCACCGTGAGCGTTGAAACGCGTGACGGTGGTGAAAAGGTGATCGTGCACCTCACCCTCCCCCTGCCCCTCCCTCAAGGGAGGGGGGTTGAGTGCGCTTGCACACGCTACACTTGGATTGAGAACGCGATAACGCCCGTCCTGAGCGCAGCGAAGGGCGGGATCACTCCCCCCACCAACCCCACCTCACACAAACCCGCGCAACAACCGCACCAGCCAGTCCACCCCCAACACCCCCGCCAGCGCCAGCAGCAGAAACCAGTCCCGCCACAGATCCACCGTCCGCGCCTCGCTCACCACCCGCCGCTCATCCGCCGCCACGCGCGGCCACGTGTCCGGATCATCCATCGACACCACACGCCCTCCCGTCGCCGACGCGATCCGCTCCAGCGCCGCGACGTTGTTCGGCCGCGGCCCCAGCGCCTCGGGCGTTTCCACCTCGATGCGCGTCGACGCCTCCGCCAGCGTTTCCCCGTCACGCTCGGCGCGCCCGCGAATCGTGTACGTCCCCGCCACCGGCGGCTGAAAGCGCGTGTGATACACACCCGGCTCGCCCGGATCGCGCTGCAGCGCCACCGGCAGCTCGCGCTCGTCCGGCAGTTCCACGTTCACTTCCACGTTCGCCGGCGCCGGCCGATCGCCGCGCATCTCCAGCTCCGCTTCCAGCCGCACCGGCTCCGACGTCGCATACCGGCTGCGATCGGTCTGCAGCCACAGGTTCGCGATCCCCTCGCTCGAGCGTCGCGGCGCCAGCGCTCGCAGCGCCTGCTGCCAGAACACCGTGTACGGCGTGCGCCGCTGCGCATCGCGCGAGGCCAGCGTCTGCCACTTCCACAACGAGTCCGTCCCGATGTAAAGCACGCGCCCGCGCCCCACCGTGTGCTCGGCCATCACGATGAGATTGCCGTAATCGTTCGCGTGCTCCGGCGCTTCCATCAGCAGGTTCGCCGCCGGCCGCTTGCGCAGCGGCGCGTAAATCTGATCCATCGGCGGCAGATCATCGAACACCTCGAAAAAGTCGCGCCCGCCCGGCGTGTAGAACAGCGCCGCATCCTCGGCGCCCACCGCCCGCGCGATCTCGATCGGCCCTTCGCGATAACCGCCGCCCTCGTACGGCTCGACCGGCAGCAACCGCTCGAGCGCCGGCACCTGCGCCAGCCGCGGCAGGCCCGGCCCCGCGATCACGACCAGCGATTTCCCGCGCTCCACCACCATCTCCTGCAGCGCTGGCGCCAGCCCCTCCGGCCAGTAGCGCGGATCGACATCGCCCAGGATGATCGTGTCGAACCACTCCAGCTCGCCGCGCCCGCGCGGAAAGCTGTCGAGGCGCACCTGCCGATCCGGTTCCGCCGCCTGGATGTACGTGCCCGGCCGCCGCGCGACGAAGGCCGTGAACGAAAAGCTCGGGTCCGATTCGAACACCCGCCGCAGAAAGCGGAACGACCAACGCCAACTGTCTTCCAGCAGCAACACCTGGTGCTGCCGCGGCATGACGTTCACGTTCACCGACGCGGCGCGCCCCGTCTCGAAGCGCGGCCCGTTCTCCGTCGCCGCCACCTGCAACTTGTAGCTCTTGCGCCCCGGCGAGGCAGGCCGATGCGTCAACTCGACGTAGCGCTCCGGCGCATCGCCGCTCAACGTCAGTTCGCGCTGCACCGTCGGCTCGCCATCCACGCTCAGCACAAGCTGAATCTCGCCTTCCACCGCTCCCTCAACGCGCAGCCGCCCGCGAAAACGCGCTTCCGAGCCGAGCAACACCGACTGCGCCCCCTGAAAGTTCGCCACCGTCACGCGCGGCTGTGCATCTTCCACCGTCACGTCCGGCGGCACGACGGGATAGATCGCCAACCCCAGGCGCTGCGCCGCGGCCACCGTATCCTCGCCCAGGTCGTTGCCGTCACTGATCAAAAGCACCCGGTCGCGCCCCGCGCCGCCGTCCGCCGCGCGCGGCTCATTGAGGCGGTGATAGTGCCACGCCGTTTCGAGGCTGCGTCCCAGCCGTTTCGATGTCCCGGCCAGTTCACTCTCGATCAATTCTTCCGGCGTCATCGGGCGCGCATCTTGGTCAAATGCAAACCACGGCACCTCGAACGCGCCTTCCAACTCGTCGCGCAGCCCGCTTTCCCGCATCGACTCCAGCACCGCGCTCAACCGCGCACCATCATCACCACCACCGCGCATCGTGTGCGAGGTGTCCGCCATCACCAGCAGGCTCGGCCGATCGTCCGTGCTCGCCGTGTACGACCACACCGGCCGCATCAGACACAACACGAACAACCCCACCGCCACCACGCGCAGCACCCCCAGTCCCACCACCCATCGCTGCGGCACGCTCTTGCTG
>JBMCXL010000102.1:0-8969 GCA_048621015.1 Phycisphaeraceae bacterium | reverse complement strand
GAGCAGTGGCGTCACCGCGCCGGCGGCGCCACGCTGGCCGCGGACATGGTGATCGCCGAGGCGGATCTGCGCCTCGGCCACAGCGGCGGCGCGATGCGCACGATCGAGCCTTACCTGGAAACCGCAAAGCAGCAGCCGGACCAGTACAGCGGCGTGCTGATGCGCTACGCACGCGGATTGATCGCCGAGGGGCGCACCGACGCCGCCGCCGAACTGCTGGCGCCGCTGCTCGAGCGTTCCGCGGCGTGGCGGGAGCGCTGGATGCGCCTCGCCGCCATGGCTGTGCCCGAACGCGCCACCGCCGAGGCCTGGCTCAACCGGGCGGCAGAGCGCATCGATCCCGAGGTGACCGCCGAGCGCGCCGTGCTTGCCGAGAACTGGTGGCTGCTGGCGACCCGCATGGATGAGCCGGCCTACCGCAGCCGCGCGCGCGGGATTCTCGACGAGCTGGTCCAGCGCGAGGATGCCGGCGCGGCCGTCTGGTATCAACACGGGATGCTGGCCGAACAGATGGGTGACTTGGCCACCGCCGAGGCGAGCTATCGCGCTGCCTTGCGCCACAACGCGGACCTGCATGCGGCGCGCAACAACCTCGCGATGGTGCTGATCCAGAAGGAAGAGCCGGCGCCGGCGGAGGCGCTGACGCAAGCGCAGCGCGTGGTGGACGCGGTGTCGCACAACGCCAACTACCTGGACACGCTCGCCCAGGCGCAGGCCCATGCCGGTCAGTGCGAGCAGGCGATCGAGACGATGCAGCGCGTGCTGCGCATGCAGCCGGACAACGAGCAGTGGCGGGAGCACCTGGCGCACATTCTCGCGCTGTGCGGCCAGGAGGAGCGCACGCCGGAGCTGATCGAGGAAGCCACCACCGAGCGAGGCGCGGGACGGGGGCGGGAGTTTCGCATGAGCCTGTCGATGACCGAAGCGATTGAAGTCGGCACGCGGAAGCAACTGTTCATTGACCAGCGGTTCGTCGCCGAGGCCGAGGGCGTGCGCCGGGTGGTGAATCCGCCGGTGCAGCATGCCGAGCCGGTGCTGACGGCGGATCGGCCGTGGGAAGCGCTGGGGATCAGCGGCTACAACACGGTGCTGCGCGAGGCGGACGGCCGATTTCGTCTGTGGTACGCGGCGGCGATGAAGAGCGGGCTGCCGCAGGAAGGGGCGATTCGGCTGTGTTACGCCGAGTCCACGGACGGGTTGCACTGGCACAAGCCGGCGCTGGGGCTGCTGCCGTTCCAGGGATCGATGGACAACAACATCGTCGCGCCGCCGCTGGAGCGCCAGAGTCAGCAGGGCGCGACCGTCTTTCGCGATGAGCGCGCGCCGGCCGAGCAACGCTACCGGCTCTGGACCAAGTTCCGCCCGACCGACAAGGAGGTGGAGGAAGGGATGCTCGCCGGTCTCTACGCCATGCACAGCCCCGACGGCCTGCACTGGTCGATCGACCCGGATCAACCCAACCCGCCCACGCAGGCCAGCGACACGCAGAACATGTGTTTCTGGGACGATCGGCTCCACTGCTACGTCGGCTACACGCGCGTGCGCGACACGCAGAGTCACGAAGAGGCGGCCAAGGCGGGGCGCGGCCGCTACCGCGCGATCGGGCGCATCACCTCGCCCGACTTCCGCACGTGGTCGGACACCGAGATCGTCATGCAGGCCGACGAGGATGACCTGAGCATGCCGGTGCCGGGCGCGCGGTCGGAGGCGCTGCCCGTGCTGGATTACTACACGAGCTGCGCGATGAAGTATCCCGAGGCGCAGGATGTCTACATCGCGCTGCCGTCGATCTACTACCACTGGGGCGAGGACGAGTTTCCCGCGACGATGGACGTGCAGCTTCACGTCAGCCGCGACGGCATCGACTGGCAGCGGCCCGGCGATCGCGAGCCGTTCCTGCGTCACGGCATGGACGGTCGGGTCAACAACGGGATGCTGTTCGCCAACCCGTGGCTCGTGCCGATGGGCGAGGAGCTGTGGTTCTACTACACCGGCCGCGGGCACCGGCACGGGGAGGCGCCCGACGGACCGCAGCACAGCGCACTGTTCCGCGCGTCGCTGCGGCGCGACGGTTTCATTTCGCTCGACGCCGGTTACCACGGCGGCGCGTTCACCACGCCACCGATCACGTTCACGGGCGATCACCTGGAGCTGAACTGCGACGGCAGCGCCGGCGGCTGGTTGAAGGTCCAGATCCTGGACGACGCGGGCGAGCCGCTGCCGGGCCGCGGCTTCGATGATGCCGACGCCGTCTGCGGCAACGCGGTGCGCAAGACGGTGACGTGGGGCGGCCGGGCGGACGTGGGCGAGTTGGTCGGTCGGCCGGTGCGCTTGCGCTTCACGATGCGCGCCATGAAGCTGTACGCGTTCCAGTTCGCGCGCTGATGGGCGGCCGGCGGTGTGGGAGGGCGGCGTTGCACGCATCGGCGGTCGGGCCAGGCCGGGCTGACCCGGATGCGCGGCGGCCCTATGATTGATGGCGCGGGCTTGTCTTTTTCGGATGGGAGCCTCGCCATGAAGATGCCGTCACTGCACGATCCGTGGTTCGTGGCCGTCTGGCCCGGCATGGGGCGCGTGGCGCGGCGGGCGGGGGAGCACCTGGTCGAGCAGCTCGATGTCGATTACCTCGGCGACTACGACGTGGCGCAATTCTTCGAGCTCGATCACGTGACGGTGGAGCAGGGCGTGATCAGCCCAGGCGCGCGGCCGCGCTGCCTGGTGTTCCTCTGGCAGGATCCGGCGCAGCGACATGATGTGATCCTGCTACTGGCCGAGTCGCAGCCGACGTTCGGCGCTTATGCGCTGTGCGAGCAGTTGATGCGGCAGGTGGCGGAGTGGGGCGTGACGCGGGTGATCGCGTTCGCGGCGATGGCGACGCAACTGCATCCCAGCGAGCCGGCGCGGGTGTTCGGCGCGGCGACGGACGAGGCGCTGCTCGGTGAGTTGGAGCAGCGGCAGGTCGAGCCGTTGACCGAGGGACAGATCAGCGGGTTGAACGGCCTGATGCTCGCCGCGGCGCAGGCGCACGGCATCGAAGGCGCCTGCCTGCTGGGGGAGCTGCCCTATTTCGCCGTGCAGGTCGCCAACCCGAAGGCGTCGCGCGCCGTGCTGGAGGTCTTCACGCAGATGGCGGGCATCGAGATGGACTTCACCGATCTGGATCGCGAGGCGGCGCAGATCGACGAGCAGTTGATTCAGTTGCTCGACCGGCTGCAGGAAAGCGGCGACGCGGAGGACGAGGGAGAGGGCGAGGACTTCCCCGTCGAGCCGCTTGCCGAGCAGCAGCAGTCGTTCGCTGACGAGGTCCCGCTCGATCCGCCGACGAAGCGGCGCATCGAGCAGCTGTTCGTCCAGGCGCGGCAGGATCGTTCCAAGGCGTTCGAGCTGAAGCGCGAGCTGGATCGCCTTGGCGTGTTCGAGCAATACGAAGACCGTTTCCTCGACCTGTTCACGCACGGGGAGTGAGCCGATGGCCAGTGAAACCACCGACCAGTTCATCGATGCGCTGCACCGCCTGGAGCGCGAGCGCGACGTGGACGCGATCGCGGCGCTGTTTGCGGACGATGCCGAGCTGATGAACGCGGCGCGCATCTCGGTGCCGCGTGGTGAAGGCGGCGTCCGCAAGTTCTGGCGCGCGTATCGCCAGGCGTTCGACGACATCCACTCGCAGTTCACCTCCGTCAAGGAGGGTGAAGGCTTCGCGGTGCTCGAATGGCACAGCGAAGGCATGCAGCGCGGCGGCGGGCCGATCCGCTATGACGGCGTGAGCGTGCTGGAGTTGCAGGGCGACCGCATCAAGCGCTTCGCGATCTACTACGACTCGGCGGCGTTTCTCCAGGCGCAGCAGCGCCGCGCCGGTTGATGGAATAGCACGGGGCGCGCTACTCGATGTGGAACACCGCGGCGCGCTCTTCGCTGGGTTGGAAGCCGATGCGGTGCGCCCGGGCGCGCAGCAGCGCGCGGCCGGGGCCGTCCAGCCGGACGGGGCCGGTGTAAAGGTGCCAGCGCGCATCGTCGCCCGGTTCCGTGGTCCAGACGATGGAGGCGCCCTGCGTGGCACAGTGCATCTGCACGAGGATCGGTCCCGCGAATTGTCCGCCGCCCGAGCCCGTCGCCCGGCCGGGGTGCTCGGCCGAGACGGGGATGAGCAGCGGATGCAGCGTGACGGGCTGGCGGCCGTTGGGATACCAGTTTCGCACCATCTGCGCTTCATCGACATCGCCCATGTCGCCGTACTTCTCGCGCCACTGGTCCAGCGCCTCGCGCAGGCGCTGAAGCGTCTGGCGATGGGCCGGCTCCATCGCGAGGTTGTTCAGCTCGTGCGGATCGTTCTGCGTGTCGTAAAGCTCCTCGACGGGGCGCGTGCGAAACAGAAAATCCTGCGGCGGCTCGAGCGCGCCTTCCAGGTGCAGCCGCCAGAGCTCCTCCATGACGGGATGCCGATTGAGGTACGGAATCCAGGGCGTGTACGGCTGCATGGGATAGTAATGGCGGATGTACTTGTACCGGCCGTCGCGCACCGCGCGCACCATGTCATAGGCCTCGTCATGCCGATCGCGGCTGGCGTAGATGTAGCTGCGCGGCGTGGTGTCGGGTCCGAGGAACGGTGTGCCGTGCATGTGCTGGGGCGCGCCCACGCCGGCGAGTGACAGCACGGTGGGGCCGAGGTCGATCATGCTTACCAGGCGGTCGTCGACGGCGCCCTCGTTGAGCCGGCCGGGCCAGCGCACGATCAACGGCACGCGGATGCCGCTGTCGTAGGGCCAGCGCTTGGCGCGCGGCAGGCCTTCGCCGTGATCGGACCAGATGAAAACGATCGTGTTCTGCGCGAGGCCGTCTTCTTCCAGCTCGCGCAGGAGGCGGCCGACTTCTTCGTCGTCGCGCTCGATGTTGTCATAGTGCTGCGCCAGCGCGCGGCGTGCCTTGGGCGTGTTCGGCAGGTAGGGGGGCAGCTCGACCTGGTCGGGATCGGTGCGCAGCGGCCCGTCCGCGGGATGGCTGCGCTCGTGATCGGCCCACATGCCGCTCTCGTGCGTGTAGGTGAAGTTGAACACCGCGAAGAAGGGTTGGTCGGCGTCCGGCCGATTGCGCCAGTGCGCTTGCTGGGACCATTCGTCCCACGCGCTGATCGGGGGGTTGAACTGGTAATCGGTCTTGACGTTGTTCGTGCAGTAGTAGCCGGCGGCGCGCAGGTACTCGGAGACGAGCTTGACGTAATGCGGCGGCACCGCTTCGTAGGGCATGGGCGTGTCCGGCGAATGGCGCGTGCTGTGCGAGGTGCGCATCTGGTGCGTGCCGATCGCGGTGGGGTACATGCCCGTGATCACCGCGCTGCGGCTCGGGGCGCAGACGCCGGCGACGGAAAAGGCGTTCGGATATCGACACCCCTCGGCCGCGAGCCGGTCGAGATTCGGCGTGCGCGCGACCGGATCACCGTAGCAGCCGAAGCGCGGTGAGGTGTCTTCCAGCGAGATCCAGAGAATATTGGGACGTTGATCAACGGGCTGCATGCAAAAACTCCTGGTTGGTGTCGGAGGCGAATGTCCGAAACCATCCGCCGCGGACTGGTCGCTTAAGCGACCAGTCCAGTGCGCGTCCGAAATGCCGTCATGGGGCATTCGTCATTCGACATTCCTTTGACATTCGTGCTTTTGATATTCGAGATTCATTCCTGCCATCCCTGCCTGCCCACCAGCGGGACGAATCGGCAGGGAATGTCCTCGGTTTGCTCAAGCTGATCGCCGCGCCGGTCCACGATCGTCAACTGTTGTCCCTCGCGATCGCCCAGCGGGAGGACGAGGCGGCCGCCCTCGGCCAGTTGCTCGCCCAGGGCAGGCGGCAGCGCCGGTGCGCCGGCGGTGACGAGAATCCGGTTGTAAGGAGCGCGCGGTGGATGGCCGAGCGTGCCATCGCCGACCACGATCTGGATCGGCGCCAGCGTGAGCTGTCCCGGCAGGGTGAGCGTGCGCAGACGCTGGCGCGCGTGCTCCACCAGGCGGGGGTGGCGCTCGATCGTGACCACCTCGCCCGCCAGGGCCGCGAGGATCGCCGTCTGGTAGCCGCTGCCGGTGCCGACCTCCAGCACGCGATCGCCCGGCTGCGGGGCGAGCAGTTCGGTCATCTTCGCCACGATGTAGGGCTGGCTGATGGTCTGGCCCTCGGCGGTGGGCAGGGCGCGGTCGCTGTAGGCCTGGCGCAGGTCGAGGTCGGGGACGAAGTGGTGCCGTGGCACGCGGCGCATCGCCTCGAGCACGCCCGGGTCCTCGATGCCGCGCCGGCGCAGTTGGTGCTGCACCATGTCCGCGGCCAATTCACACGCGGCCGTTGCCGAATCACTCATGAGGGGCCCCTCCAGAGGCCGTTGCAGCGACGGCCATCCTAGCGGCTGGGGTACATCTTGACACACCGCCCGCCCCGGCCGACACTACGGACAGTTCACAAGGAGGTGAACCTTGACAAGCAGCGACGCCCCCTCGCTATTGAACGACCGCGCTTCCGAAACGGCTGGAGCCGCCGGTAGCGCCCAAACCCGCCCCCCCTTCAGCCGCCGCGAGCTGCTCGCCCGCATGCGCCGCGAGCCGCACGGCCGGAACGGTGATTCGGCCGCCGACCCCGTCGGCCCCGCCGGCCAGTCACCGCCCGCGCCGACGCCCCTCAGCCAGCCGCGCATCCTCGACGCCACCGAGGCGTGCCTGCGCGAGTTCGGCTACGACGGCACGACGATCCGCCGGATCGCCGGCCGGCTGGAGTGTGCGGTGGGCACGATCTATCGCCACTTCACCGACAAGCGCACGCTGCTGGACGGCGTGACGCAGCGCCGCTTCGAGCCCGTCGCCGAGCGCGTCGAGCAGGGCGAGGACATTCGCGAGACCGCCGCGCTCTACCTGCGCACCGCCGCCACCGAGCCGCAGCAGTATCGCCTGATGTTCTGGCTCGCCAGCGTCGGCGACCCCGACAAGCCCGGCGTGCCCGCCGTCGTGCAGCGCATCCTGCGCGGCTGGGCGGACCAACTCGGCGACGAGCGCCAGGCGCAGCGCTTCTGGGCCCAGATCCACGGCACCCTCATGCTCGGGCTCACCCCCGACCCCGCGCAGATCACCGCGGAGGATCTGCCCGTACCCTCGGCGGTCGGCGAGCAGGCGGCGTCCGCGTCATCCGCCACGGGCCATGCCGAGGACATGACGCTGCTGTAAACCCGATTCCTCCCACCGCTTGCGGCTTCGCGAGACGGGCCGGTGTTCGGGTGCTGCGCGAAGCCGCAAGCGGCGGGCACTTTCTCCTGCGCGCTCGCCATGCTTGGCCGGGGTTTCCCACTCTGTCACAATGGGTTGGTCACGCTTCGCACGCCGCGCGGGTCGGTGGGCGCAAGCGATCTCTTCCCCGGAGTCACGCATGGCCCCCGAGCGACCCAACCTGCTTCTGATCTGGACCGACGAGCAGCGGCCGGACACCATGGCGTGCTACGGCAACCGCACGATCCGCACGCCCAGCTTCGACAAGCTCGCCGCCACCAGCTTCGTCTTCGACCACTGCTATTGCGCCCAGCCGGTCTGCACCCCCTCGCGCGGCACGATTCTCACCGGGCTCTGGCCGCACCAGCACGGGGCCATCAACAACAACATCCCGCTCAATCGCGAGGCGCAGACCATCGCCGAACTGGTCGACGACAGCTACCACACCGCCTACTACGGCAAGTGGCATCTGGGCGATGAGATCATCGCCCAGCACGGCTTCGATGAGTGGGTCAGCGTCGAGGACGGCATCTACCGCGCGTATTACTCCAGGCCCGAGTACCTCGAACGGCGCAGCGACTACCACCAGTTCCTCGTGCGCCACGGCTTCCCGCCGGACAGCACCAGCAGCGACGGCGCGCGCGTATTCTCACGCAACTTCGCCGCGGCGATGAGCGAGCCGTTCACCAAGGCGGGTTTCCTCGGCCAAGAGGCGGCGCACTTCATCCGTGATCGGCCGCGCGATCAGCCCTGGCTGCTGAGCGTGAATTTCCTCGAACCGCACATGCCCTTCTTCGGGCCGCGCAACCGCGATTACGATCCCGACGCGCTGGAGGTCAGCCCCGTTTTCGGCCGGAAACCGGACCAGGGCATGTCCCTGCGCAACCGCTACACCGCCGACCAGTACATCCAGCGCGGCCAGGGCGGCTGGCCCTGCCACGACGACTGGCATCGGCGCCGGCTGCGCGCCAACTACGACGGCCTGGTCACCATGGTCGACAACGCCGTGGGACGCATCCTCGAAGCGCTCGAAGCGTCCGGCCAGGCGGAGAACACCATCGTCGTGTTCACCTCCGACCACGGCGACATGATGGGCGATCACGCGCAGGTGGCCAAGTGCGTGATGTACGAGCAATCGGTCGGCGTGCCGCTGCTGGTGCGCGTGCCGTGGCTGAACCAGACGCAGCAGCACGTGGAAGGGCGGTTCAGCCAGATCGACCTGGTGCCGACGTTGCTGGAGCTGATGGGCCAGACCGTGCCCGAGCACTGCGCGGGTACGAGCCGCGCCCCCGTGCTGTGCGGCGAGCGGACGCTGGCGGACAATGACGTGATCATCGTGTGGCGGCCGAGTCCCAACGCCGGCGCGAACGCTCGTTCCACCGTGGACGGCTACAGCGATGAGCAGGCGCGCACGATCGCCGAGCAGCAGTGGCGCACCATCATCACCGCCGACGGCTGGAAGCTGAACCTTTGCGCCACCGATCGCTGCGAGTTGCACGACCTGAACGAAGACCCGTGGGAGCAGTGCAATCTGATCGACGACCCCGACTGTCAGCGGCGCGTGGAGGAGATGACCGAGAAGATTCGCGCGTGGCAGCGTGCGACGGATGATGAGGCGGCGCTGGTGGAGGCGTAGTCGGCCAGGCGATCCGGACCTTCGCTGCGCTCAGGACCGGCTAAGCGACTGTTTCACAGCGACCCATTTGGTGTTCAAGCCGCGGGGTGAGTCCGCGAACC
>JBMCXL010000101.1:0-9026 GCA_048621015.1 Phycisphaeraceae bacterium | reverse complement strand
GTCGTGCTGCTGCATGCCTGCTGCCACAACCCCACCGGCGTCGATCCCACGCCCGAGCAGTGGGCGCAGATCGGCGACGTGCTTGCCGAACGCCAAGCGCTGCCGCTGGTCGACTTCGCCTACCAGGGCTTCGCCGCCGGCCTGCGCGAGGATGCGGCCGGCCTGCTCGCGCTCGCCGAGCGCTGCGATGAGATGCTCGTCGCCAGCAGCTTCTCCAAGAACTTCGGCCTCTACAACGAGCGCACCGGCGCGCTCACCGTCGTCGGCCGTGAGCCCGAGCACGCGCAGGCCGTGATGAGCCACGTCAAGAAAACCATTCGCGCCAACTACTCCAACCCACCCGCACACGGCGGGCTGATCGTCACCACCATCCTCGCCGACGAGATGTTGCGAGCGCAATGGGAGGCGGAAGTTCAGCGCATGCGCGACCGCATCAACGGCATGCGCACGCTCTTCGTCGAGACGCTCAAGGCCAAGGGCGCCCCCGGCGACTTCTCCTTCATCGCCCGGCAGAACGGCATGTTCAGCTTCTCCGGCCTCACCAAGCCACAGGTCGATGCCCTGCGCGACAACCACGCCATCTACATCGTCGGCTCCGGCCGCATCAACGTCGCCGGCATGACCCCCGACAACATGGACCGCCTCTGCGAAGCGATCGTCAGCGTCCTCTGACCCCGAAAGCCCACGGTCTCCTGGCCGTGGGCGACCCCGTTGGATTTCACCCCCGCGATCGTCAATAATTGAACGAACACCATGACCGACCACACCCCCACAACGCAGGAATCCGTCGCGGATCGCCTCGAGCAGCTCAAGGCTCGCGTGGTGAGCATCCGCGACAGTCTTTGACTACGACGCGAAAGCCGAGCGCCTCAAGGAGCTCGAGCAGCAGATGGGGGCGCCCGATCTCTGGGACAACGCCGACCATGCCAACAAGGTGATCGCCGAGCTCAAGGCGCTGAAGGCGCGTCTCGAGCCGGTGCAGCGCGTCTCGCAGCAGCTCGAGGATGCCGAGGTGCTCTGGGAGATGGCCGAGGAGGCCGACGACGCCGACACGCGCACCGAGGTTGAGCAGCAGGTCACCGCGCTGGAGAAAGAGCTCGACCGCCTCGAAACGCTCGCGCTGCTTTCCGGCAAGTACGACGAGCGCAACTGTTATCTGTCCATCTACGCGCGCGAGGGCGGCACCGAGGCGCAGGACTGGACGGAGATGCTGATGCGCATGTATCTGTATTACTGCGAGCGCCAGGGCTGGAAGGTCGAGGAGGTCGACAAGAACCACGGCGAGGAAGCTGGCCTCAAGGACGTGACGCTCCACGTCAAGGGCCCGTTCGCCTACGGCTACCTCTCCACTGAGCGCGGCACCCACCGCCTCGCACGCGTCAGCCCGTTCAACGCCCAGGGCAAGCGCCAGACCAGCTTCGCCGCCGTCGACGTCACCCCCGAGTTCGAGGACACCGGCGCCGTCGAGATCGACGAGAACGACCTCGAGATCACCGCCTTCGCCCGCTCCTCCGGCCCCGGCGGGCAGAACGTCAACAAGGTCGCCTCCGCCGTCCGCATGGTCCACAAGCCCACCGGCTTCATGGTCGTCTGCTCCGTCCACAAGAGCCAGGAGCAGAACCGCCGCATGGCCCTGGGCATCCTCCGCGGCAAGCTCGAACTGCTGGAAGAGCAGAA
This sequence comes from Phycisphaeraceae bacterium, assembly GCA_048621015.1. Classification (GTDB taxonomy): domain Bacteria; phylum Planctomycetota; class Phycisphaerae; order Phycisphaerales; family Phycisphaeraceae; genus JBMCXL01. Next base: position 7,349 of record JBMCXL010000101.1, on the reverse strand, counting down.
ACGCCAGGAGGAACAGCTCGAAGCCGCCGGCGGCAAGCTCGACATGGGCTGGGGCACCCAGATCCGCAGCTACGTCTTCTACGACAACCGCGTCAAGGACCACCGCACCGGCTTCGAGGTCGGCAACCCCCAGCGCGTCATGGACGGCGACATCGACGGCTTTATCGAAGCCGAGCTCCGTCGCCGCGCTCGGGAAGGGAAGTAGCAGGGTTCAGGGTTCGGGGTCCAGGGTTCAGGGCCCGCGCTTGCGGCCGTTACGGTGCATCGCACCGCCTCGTCCCGCATACCACCCGTCCTCCAATCCAACCCCCGCAGCCCGAACACCAGCCCTGAACCCCGAACCCCGAACCCTGACCCCCGATTCCTGAAGTCTTATCGGTCACCCTGCCGATACGACCCATGTGCGGCCGTTGCCGCGCGGCGCCCCGGTTGCGCGCCGTCACCGTGGGTCGTACATTGCCATGGCTGAGACTGCCGGACAAGTTGGTCCGTCGCTCCAGGGACAGGAGGAGGCAAGCTGGGCGCAGGTCTGGCACCTGCCCGTGCTCGTGCTCGGCATCGGCCTGTTCCTCGTCGGCCTCTACTTCGCTGCGCCCGAGCGCGAGCAGAACGACTTTCCCGCCGCGCTCGACGAGATCGCCCAGTATCTCCAGGTCAAGAACCTCGACCAGGCCGAGCGCCGTCTCGAGAACATCCGCGAGCACATCAGCCGGGCCAGCGAACCCCAGCAGGCGCGCATGTACCAGTACTGGGGCGACCTGAACTACCTGCAACTGCACGAGCGCGCCCCTGCCGCCGTCGCCACCGAAGCCGGCCGCAACGCCAACCGGCAGATCATCCATTATTACACGCAGGCGGAGGAACTCGGTCGCACGCTCGATCCGCGCGCCATCCGCCGCTACGCGCAGACGCTGGTCGCCCTGGGACGCGGCAGTGAAGCGCTGGCCATGCTCGACCGCCTGGAGGACCAGCCGGCGCGCCAGCGCTACCTGATCATCCGCGACCTGATCGACCAGCATCGCGCCGCCGGCGCGGAAGGGCAGGTCGACGCCCTCGCCCCGCTGGTCGAGCGCTTCAAGCAGGAACTGCGCCAGGAGTCGGACCCCGACCTGCGGCGCGAAGAGGAGATCTGGGTCGCCGGCGTCGAGGCGCAGCTTCGCCTTGATGCCGACGCCCCCCAGCAGGCGATCGACCTGCTGCTGCGCCGCATCCAGCGCCTCAGCGATCGTCCCGACAGCAGCGACCTCGCCCCGCTGCGCGTTCTGCTCGCCAAGGCGTACCAGCACATCGGTCAGCACCAGGACGCCGAACGCATCTACCGCGCCGCCCAGCAGCAGATTGATTCGGCCGACGGGTTGAACGCCGCGATCCACGTCGGCCTGGGCCAGATCGCCCTCACCGGCAGCGACGACATGAACGTGCAGCGCGCGCTCGAGCATTTCAGCCGCGCGACGCGCAACTACCCCTCCGAGCCGGTCTACCTCGACGCGCTCATCGGTCAGGCCGACTGCCAGGCGCGCCTGGACGACCACCGTGCGGCGCTGGAGCACTTCGGCCGCGCCGTCGAACGGCTCCTGGAAGACGCGCAGCCGCGCGCCCCGCGCCTCCGCGATGCGCTCACCGAGAACATGCGCACCCACGTCCAGCGCGCCTCCGACGGCGACAATCACGAGTTGGCGCTGGACTATCTCTCGCTGCTCAAGTCGCTCTACCGCACCGATCTGCCGCCGACCCTGCTGGCCGACCTGGCACGCACGCACGAGCGCATCGGCCAGGAGTATCGTGACGGCGCCGAGCGCGCCGCCGAGGCGCTGCTCAACATCGACGCCAGCAGCGGCTCGGCGGAGACCGAGGGCGAGCTCATGTCGCGCGACGCGCGCCGCCTGGCCAACCAGCAGGCCGCCCTGCACTTCGCCACCGCCGCCGAGTATTACCGCCGTCACGCCGACGCCGTCACCATCACCGACAACGAAGCGCACGGCCAGAGCCTGTGGAGCGCCGCGATCAACTTCGACAAGGCCCAGCGCTGGAAAAAGGCGATCGAGGTCTACACCGAGTTCATCCAGACGCGCAAGACCGACCCGCGCCACCTGCGCGCCACCCATCGCCTCGGCGAAGCGTTCCTCGCCGACGGCCAGTACCAGGCCGCCGCTGACCTGTTCCTCGACCTGATGGGCGAGCACCCGCACACGCTGGAGGCTTACGACAGCCTCGTGCCGCTGGCGCGCTCCTATCTCGGCATGGATGAGCCCGACAAGGCCGAGCGCACGCTGCTGAGGGTCGTGACCGATCACGAGGCGATCACGCCGGAAAGCGATCAGTACCGCGACGCGCTCATCGAGCTGGGCAAGCTCTACTACCGGCTCGGCGAGCAGGAGCCGGCGTACTATGTGCAGGCGATCGAGCGGTTGGACGAGGCTGTGGAGCGCTACGGCCGCACGCTCGAAGGACCGAAGCTGCGCTACCTGCTCGCCGACTCCTACCGCCGTTCGGTCAAGGCGCTGGAGGCCAGGCTTGAGCAGGAAGAAAGTCCCGACCAGCGCGTGGAGCTCCAGGCGGAGCGCCAGCGCCGCCTGCGCGAGGCGCAGAAGTTCTACAACCAGGTGCTCACCGAGCTGGACGCGCGCCCCGTCGAGGCGCTCGGCCCGCTCGAGAAGCTCTACCAGCGCAACGCCTACTTCTACCAGGCCGACTGCGCCTTCGACCGCGGCCAGTATGAACTGGCGATCGAGCTGTACGACCTGGCCGCGCGCGAGTACAAGCAGCACCCCGCTTCGCTGGTCGCGCTGGTGCAGATCGTCAACGCCCACTGCGAGCTCGGTCAGTTCGAGGAGGCGACGGTCGCCAACATGCGCGCCCGTCGTCAGCTTCAGCGCATCCCCGAGGAAGCGTTCGAGGATGAGACCGCGCTGCCCATGAGCCGGCAGCACTGGGAGGACTGGCTGCGCTGGACCAGCGAGGCCAACCTGTTCGAAGGCGGCGAATCCCTCAGCCCCCAGGCCCAGACCCGCCGCTGACCACCGTTCACCCATATGAAGCGACGCGACTTGTCGCGTTTCTCCGCGCCGCTCCGCGCATCTTCAACTCTTTCGCACCGCTCGGCCGATAAAACCTGATACCACACCGCCCGGGGAGGATCCCCAGGGATCGAGGCGGCCACCTGCTTCGAAGAAAGGTCAAGGATGACCGAGCCCACCGTCCGTCCGTCGCGCGCCGACGTCGGCCGACTCATCGAGCGGCTGTCCCAGCAGCGCGATCTCTATCAGCAGCTCAAAGCCCTGTCCGATCAACAGGGCCAGCTCATCGCCGACGGCCAGGGCGAGCAACTGCTCGCCGTGCTCGCCCAGCGCCAGGGCCTGGTCGATCAGCTCGCTCAGCTCAACGAGCAGCTCGCGCCGTTCAAGGAGCACTGGCCCACGCTCTCCGACCAGCTCGACGCCGCTCAGCGTCAGCAGGTCAACGGCTTGCTTGAAGAAGTCGAGACGCTGCTGGAATCAATCATTCAGCAGGACGACCGCCACCGCGAGCAGCTCCAGGCCGCCAAGCAGCAGATCGGCCGGCAACTCGAGCAGACTCACACCGCCGGCCGCGCGCTCAACGCCTACAAACCAGCCGGCGCCGGCAACGCCCCGGCGCGCTTCACCGACCGACAAGGATGATCGAAGACCGGAGATTGAGCCACAGATGAACACAGATAGACACAGATGATTGTCAAATGAATCGCGAAGCATGCGACCGCGCAAGGCACGCGGAGAATCGCCGTAAACCGATTATGAAGCGACGCGACTTGTCGCGTTCCTCTTCTCTCTTCTATCTGAGTTCATCCGTGTTCATCTGTGGCTAAAAATGACTCACCCATGACCGACCCCCCGAACAACCCGCCCGCCGACGAGCGCAGCGACGAGCTTGCGGAGATCATCCGTGCCTACAACCAGGTCACGGAAAAGCTCCAGCAGTCGCACGAAAAGCTCAAGGGCGAGGTGCTGCGCCTGCGCCAGGAACTGGCATCCACCAACGCCCAGCTCCAGCGCTCCAAGCGCCTCTCCGCGCTCGGCGAAATGGCTGCCGGCATCGCCCACGAGATTCGCAATCCCCTCGCGGCCATCCAGCTTTACGCCGGCATGGCGGAGGACGATCTCACCGGCGACGACCTGCAAGTCGACACCGCCGCCGACAGCGTGCACAAGATCGCCGCCGCGGTGCGCGGGCTCAACGGCATCGTCAACGACGTGCTCAGCTTCGCGCGCGAGATCGAGCCGAGCGTTCACCCGGTGCACCTGCCTGAATTGCTCGACCGCGCCGTGGAAGCGCACCGCCCCGCGATCGATGCGGCGAATGTCGAAGTGCGCCGCCACGACGAAGCGGATTTCACGCTCCACGCCGACGCCACGCTGCTGCACCAGGCGGTGCTCAACCTCGTGCGCAACGCGGTCGACGCGATGACCGATCAACCGCGGCGCGTGTTGACGCTCGGCATCGAGCCCGAGGACGCCGGCTGCGCCATCGTGGTGCGCGACACCGGCCCCGGCATCGACGCCGATGACATCGACCGCATCTTCAACCCCTTCTTCACCACGCGCAACACCGGCACGGGCCTGGGCCTCGCGATCGTCCACCGCATCGTCGACGCCCACGGCGGCACCATCGCCGCGCACAACGACGGCGGCGCCGTCTTTCGCCTGAGCCTGCCCGATGCCGCGTCTCAGCGGACTGGTCGCTTAAGCCACCAGTCCACGGCGCCCGAAACACCGCGTGCCATCGAACAGCCCGAGGGAGCGTTCGCATGACCGACAAGATCCTCGTCGTCGACGACAAGCAGATGATGCGCGACAGCGTCGGCGCCACCCTCCAGCGCGCCGGCTACACCGTCGTCGCCGCCAGCGACGGCAACAGCGCCCTGTCCATCGTCGCGCGCCACCGACCCGCGGCCGTCGTCACCGACCTGAAAATGCCCGAAATGGACGGCCTCGAACTGCTCACGCGCCTGCGCCAGGCCGACGATCAACTGCCCGTCGTTCTCATGACCGCCTACGGCACCATCCACGACGCCGTGCGTGCCATGAAGGAAGGCGCCTTCGACTTCATCCAGAAACCGTTCGAGAACGATCAACTGGTCATGGTCGTTCGCCGTGCCGTCGAGCATCGCGAGCTTCTCCAGGAAAACGCCGCGCTCAAGAGCGAGGCGCAAAGCCGCGACACCACGCCCGCGCTCATCGGCCAATCACCCGCCATGCGCGCCGTGGCGCAGCAGATCCACCAGATCGCCCGCTCGCACGGCACCGTGCTCATCGCCGGCGAGTCCGGCACCGGGAAGGAAGTCGTCGCCCGCACGCTCCACGCTCACAGCCCGCGCCGCCACCGCGTCATGCTCTGCCTCAACTGTGCGGCGCTCTCCAGCAACCTGCTCGAAAGCGAACTCTTCGGCCACGAAAAGGGCGCGTTCACCGGCGCCGACCAACTGCGCAAAGGCCGCTTCGAGCTGGCCGACGGTGGGACGCTCATGCTCGATGAGATCAGCGAGATCGGCCCCGAGCTTCAAGCCAAACTCCTGCGCGTCTTGCAGGAAGGCCAGTTCGAGCGCGTCGGCTCGAGCATGACCATGGACATCGACGTACGCGTCATCGCCACGACCAACCGCGACCTCTCCGGCGCGATCGCCGCCGGCCAGTTCCGCCAGGACCTTTACTATCGCCTGAACGTGCTGCCGATCCACCTGCCGCCGCTGCGCGAGCGCGTCGAGGATGTGCCCTTGCTGGCCGAGCATTTCCTGCGCAAGGTTGCGCAGCGCGAGGGCGGAGAGCCCAAGCGGTTCAGCGACGAAGCGGTTGAGGTGCTCCAGCGCTACCGCTGGCCGGGCAACGTGCGTGAGTTGGAGAACATCTGCGAGCGCGCCAGCGTGTTGAGCAAGCGCGTGATGATCGACGCCGCGCTGATTCAGCCGTGGTTGCTCGGCGGCGGATCGGTCGAGGCGCCCGACGCTGTGCCCACGCCCGCGCCCGCCGAGGCCGGTGGCGTGCGCAGGCTCGAAGATGTCGAGCGCGACCAGATCATCCGTACGCTTGGCCAGTTCAACGGCAATCGCCAGCGCGCCGCCGAGGCGCTGGGCATCGGTGTCCGCACGCTCGGTCTCAAACTCAAGAAGTGGAAGGAGCAGAACCTCGTTGCCCAATCGCTTTGACATCCCGCAAATGCTGCGCGATCCGGCGCAATTTTTGCGCTTTTTCGTCTTGCGCTGCGCCCCGCAATCGCGCGTCCCGCGACGGGATCGCCATTGGCTCGCGAATTGCTGGACGGCGTCCGGTCGCGCTTCGTGCGGCGCCGCCGAGGAGGTCAGACGATGATCGGCCGCATCTTCGACAGCGGAGCGATGCCGGCCCTGGAGCGGCTGGTGCAGTTCACCGGGCAGCGCCATCGCGTGCTGGCCGACAGCATCGCCAACCTCTCCACGCCCAACTACCGCCCGCGCGACCTCGACCCCGCCCAGTTCCAGGCCGCGATGCAGGACGCCATCGAACGCCGGCGCAGCACCACGCGCCCGATGAGCGGCGAATTGAAGATCGACGACACGCGCCAGCTTCGCTTCCACAATGGCGGCATCGAGGCGAAGCCGCAGCCCACGGACGAAAACATCCTGTTCCACGACCGCAACAACCGTAGCCTCGAACGCATCATGCAGGACGTGGCCGAGAACACCCTCACTCACGACGCGGGCATCACGCTGCTGAAGAACGAATTCGAGATGTTGAAACTGGCGATCCGCGAGAGGATTTAAAGAAGGTTTTCCCGCCGCTTGCGGCTTAGCGAGATCGCTGGAACATTTGCCGTTTTGCTAAGCCGCAAGCGGCTGAAAACCAAAGGCTTCCCCCATGTTCGGCTCACTGGACATCTCGACCTCCGGCCTCGTCGCCCAGCGCACGCGGATGAACGTCATCTCCGCGAACCTGGCGAACAGCGATTCGATCTACGACGCCCAGGGCAACTACAGCCCGTATCGCCGACAGATGGCGGTCTTCGCGCCCGGCGATCCGTCGCGCGGCAGCGAGCAAGGCGTGCATGTGCGCGAGATCGCGCTGGACGAGGCGCCGCTGCGCCGCGTTCACGATCCCGGTCATCCCGAGGCGGACGCGGACGGCTACATTTTCAAGCCGAACGTCGATCCGACGATGGAGATGGTCAACGCACTGGAAGCCAGCCGCGCATACGAAGCGAACATCACCACGGCCGAGGCGACCAAGTCGATGATGCAGCGCAGCCTGAGTCTGTTAGCATGAGGACATTGAGCATTGCCAATTGCCCATTGCCGATTGACAGGGGAATGACGCCCGCCGGCGATGGTTTGAACAATTGGC
>JBMCXL010000100.1:0-9064 GCA_048621015.1 Phycisphaeraceae bacterium | reverse complement strand
CTCGGCGCGGCGGCCGGCGCGGGCGCGGCGTGGTGGTCGGCGCAGAAGCTGCCCCAGGCGCGCGTCCTCTGGCATCGCGTCGGCGGCAAAACGCTGCGCTGCGGCCCGGTGCGCAATCCGAACTTTCCCTACGTCGTGCTCAACCGCGCGCTGCGCCACCACGCGCTGGTCGCCGGCCGCTCACACGCGCAACGCGGCAAGCTGACGCTGACCACCGCCGATGAGAGTGAACAGCAGCGCGGCGCGCTGAACATGCTCAGCGACACGCAGCGCAAGACGCTCGCCCCCTACCTGCGCCGGCTCGACCGCCTCGACGAACGCGAACGCGCCGAACTGGTTGAACGGCTGGAGCGCATTCTCGCGCAACAGGAATCGTAAACCCTCTCCCGCCGGGAGAGGGTGCCGAGCAAGCAGCGCAACAGGCGCGTGAAGGGGGGAACGAGGCGGGTGAGGGGATGACCGTCGACTGTGCGTCCACCTCGCGAAACAGACGCATGGTTGACGGCGATCCCCTCACCCCAGCCCTCTCCCGGAGGGAGAGGGAGCACGCGCCGGCTTGCGCCGGCATGTGGACCATGCCCTCATCACCCTCCTACCCTTCTGGCAGGGAGGTGCAACATGGGCCAAGGCCACACCGTCACCCACAAACTCATCGACTCGCACCTGCTCGAAGGCGAGATGACCCCCGGCGCCCCCGGAAGGGAAATCGGCATCCGCATCGACCAGACGCTCACGCAGGACGCCACCGGCACACTGGTGATGCTCGAACTCGAGGCGATGAACCTCGACCGCGTCAAGACGGAGCTGAGCGCGCAGTATGTCGATCACAACCTCGTGCAGACCGACAGCCGCAATCCCGACGACCACCTGTTTCTTCATTCGGCGTGTCAGCGCTTCGGCGTGTGGTACTCGCCGGCGGGCAACGGCGTGTCGCATCCGGTGCACCAGGAGCGCTTCGGCAAGCCGGGCAAAACGATGGCCGGCTCGGACAGTCACACCCCCGCGGCCGGCGCGATCGGGATGCTCGCGATCGGCGCCGGCGGGCTTGAAGTGGCGATGGCGATGGCGGGCGAGCCGTTCTATTTCAAGATGCCGAAGGTGTGGGGCATCGAGCTGGTCGGTGAGCTGCCCGACTGGGTCAGCGCGAAGGACGTCATCCTCGCATTGCTGGGCCGCCACGGCGTGAAAGGCGCGCGCGGCTGCATCCTCGAGTATTACGGCGAAGGGCTGGATTCGCTCGATGCGATGGACCGTCACGTGCTCGCGAACATGGGCACGGAGCTGGGCGCGACCTCGACGGTGTTTCCTTCCGACCAGGAAGTGCGCCGCTTTCTGAAAGCGCAGCGGCGCGAGGCGGACTGGATCGAGCTGCTGCCGGACGATGATGCGGAATACGACCTGCACGAGCGCATCGACCTGTCGCAGATCGAGCCGATGATCGCGATGCCTTCGAGTCCCGCGAACGTGAAGCCGGTGCGCGAAGTGGCTGCTTCCGGGGGCGGGCAATCGATTTATCAGTCGTACGTCGGTTCGTCGGCGAATCCCGGTTTCCGCGATTTCGCGATCGCGGCGCAGATCGTCAAGGGCCAGCGCGTGCCGGCGCAGCTTTCGTTCGATGTGAATCCCACCTCGCGGCAGATCCTGGAGAACCTGGTCGCGGAAGGACATCTTCTTGAGCTGATTCATGCCGGGGCGCGCATCCATCAGGCCGGCTGCAACGGCTGCATCGGCATGGGCCAGGCGCCGGCGACGGACGCCATTTCGCTGCGCACCGTGCCGCGCAACTTCCCCGGCCGCTCGGGCACGCGCGAGGACAAGGTCTGCCTGGTGAGCCCTGAAACGGCCGCGGCGTCGGCGCTGACGGGGCGCATCACCGATCCGCGCGAACTGGAGACGCTCTACGGCATGAGGTATCCGAAGGTGCGCGATCTGGAGCAGCCGGTGCTGAACACGGAGATGCTCGTTGCGCCGCCGCCGGCCGAGGAAGCGCGCTCGATCGAACTGGTCAAGGGGCCGAACATCGCGTCGCTGCCGGACTTCGATCCGCTGCCGGACGAGATGGACCTCGAAGTGGCGTTGAAGGTGCAGGACGACATCTCCACCGACGAGATCATGCCCGCCGGCCCGCGCGTGCTGCCTTACCGCAGCAACATCCCGCAGATCAGCGCGTTCTGCTTCGAGGTGGTGGATGAGACGTATCCCGAGCGTGCCAAACGCATGATGGAAAATGGCAAGACGGGCCACGCGATCGTAGGCGGCGAAAACTACGGCCAGGGCTCGTCGCGCGAGCACGCGGCGCTGGCGCCGCGCTACCTCGGCCTGCGCGCGGTGCTGGCCAGGAGCTTTGCGCGCATCCACTGGCAGAACCTGGCGAACTTCGGCATGCTGCCGCTGACGTTCGAGAACGCTGACGATTACGACCGTCTCGCGCAGGGCGACGAGCTGCGGCTGCGGAACCTGCGCGAAGCGCTGCAGCGCGGCAACGTGATCGAGGTCGAGAACACCACGCGCGGGGAAACGATCCGCGCGCGGCACGACCTGTCCGAGCGGCAGGTGCGCATGATCCTTGCCGGTGGCTTGATCCCGCTTCAGAAGCAGCGGCTGGAGCGCAAGGCGGCGTGAAGGGAACGCGACAAGTCGCGGCGCTTCATGTGGGTGGCGTGGAGCGCGTCAGCCCAGGCGCGTCGGCGCGGCGGGCTCGGGATGGGTGGTCCACGAGGATGTGGACGTGGCCGGCCGCACGCCCCGGCTTTCGGTGAGCAGGCGGCGCGCGCCCTGGTCGATGAGCTGCTTGATCGTCTGCTTGACGAGCCGGCGCAGATCCTTGGAGCGCGTCTTCTGGTCGATGTCGAGACAGACCTGCCCGTCGTCCGACAGGACGCGCGCCCGCAGGCGGAACCAGTGCGCATCGCTCTGCCGGCGCGGCGGCTCGGCCGGCTCGGCCGGCTCGGCAAGGACGCTGATCGGCGAATAGCAACTGGCGCCCAGCTCCGCGAGCACGGTGCGCTCGGCGTGCACGGCGGTAGCGGCGGCGGGATCGTTCAGCGGCAGGCAGCGCGTCAGCGTGACGTGATCGTCGGTGCGGCACTGGATCGCCAGCGCCCCCTGGCACGCGGCCGGCAACACCTGCTCCACCGGCACCGCGTGATGATGCGCCGCATCGAGCACGCCGAGCCGATGCAGACCGGCGGCGGCGAGCAGCGTGGCGTCGAGCTGCTGCGGAGCGCCGGGCGCGGGCTGGAGCACCTTGTCGAGGCGCGTCTCGACGTTGCCGCGCAGCGGGACAACGCGCAGGTCCGGGCGCAGGCGCAGCAGTTGGGCGGCGCGGCGCGGGCTGCTGGTGCCGACGATCGCGTGCTCGGCGAGCGTCTGGATCGTGCGCGCCCCGTCGCGCGCGATCAGGCAGTCGTGCACGTCGGCGCGGCGCGGGATGGCGGCGATGTTCAGGCCCGGCGTGTCGCGCGCGGGCAGGTCCTTCAGGCTGTGCACGGCCAGGTCGGCCTCGCCCTTGAGCACCGCCTGCTCCAGCGCGCGGGTGAACAGGCCCTTGCCGCCGCGGTCGGCCAGCGCCGTGTCGCCGGTGCGATCGCCCTCCGACTCGATCCAGCGGTACTCGACCGCCACGCGGGGATGGAGGCGGGCGAGCGCACCCCCGACCAGCTCCGCCTGGATGCGGGCCAGGCGGCTGCGTCGGGAGGCAATCACAATCGGCTTTCGGCTTCGTCGCACAGGCGTCTCTCCCAAGGTCCTCTTACTATAACGCCACGCCGGGCCGGCGTCGTCAGCCGCGCCCCCAGTCCGCCGGGGGCCGGCCCGAGCGGGCGACCCGCTACCCGTACCACGGGCGTCAACCGGCGGCGGGGGGGGGGCGCCGGCCGGGGCGCCGTTGGGGCCCGGCTATTGAACACGCACCGCGCTCAACTCGACCCCGCGGGCGGTCGATACCGAAAACATCGGCCGCTCGATCGCCATCGTGCTGCCGAGCCTACTCCTTGGACGCCCCGTCGTTCCCGCCAGGCGACGGGGCTTTTTACGTGCCGCCCGCCCCGCTCCCGTCCTCCTCATGCTCCAGCAGCGTGCTCAGGCCCGGGCGGAACACGACCTTGTCGTCGACCACCACCAGCTTCTCGTCGAGCATCATCCGCACCGCCTCGGAGAGCACGCGCCCCTCGAGCTGGCGGCCTTTGCGCTTCACGTCCTCGGCCGTGTCGCGCCCGACGTCGATGTGGAAGACGTCCTGCAGGATGATCGGCCCCTCGTCGAGCTTCTCGGTCACGAAATGAGCCGTGCAACCGCTCACGCGCACGCCCTGTTCCCATGCCTGGTGGTACGGCTTCGCGCCGGGAAAGTATGGCAGCAGCGACGGGTGGATGTTGATGATGCGCGACGGATAACGCTGCACCAGCCACGGCGGCACGATCTGCATGTAGCGCGCCAGCACGATCACGTCCGGCTCGTACTGCGCGAGCTGCTCGCCGAGCCACTGGAAATGCGCTTCCTTGCCCTCTTTCCTCTCCGCCGGCGCCTCCTTCCACGCGAACGGCAAGCCCGCCTTGCGCGCCACCGGCTCCAGGTCGGGATGATTGCTCAGCACGCACACCGGCTCGCCGCGGTACCGGCCGAACTGCCAGTCCTCGATGATCTGCTCCAGGCAGTGCGCCTCCTTGCTCACCAGCACGGCGATGCGCTTCGGTTTCCGCCGGCTCGCCAGCGTCACGCGCACCTGCATGTCGATCTGCTCACCCAGGCCGAGCAATCCGGTGATCAACTCATCGAGCGAAAGCGTCAGCTCCGAAAGGTCCACGAGCATGTCCATCAGGAAATGGCCGTGCACGACCTGCTGCTCGATGTCGAGGATGTTGACGCCGTGCTCGGCCAGGTACGTCGCGAAGCGCGCCACCACGCCCTTCTGATCGCGCCCGAGCACGCTGACCACCGCTTTGACCTGGCTCATGGGCCGCTCCGGGGGAGAAGAGTTTCAAGTTCCAAGTTTCGAGTTTCAAGTGACGGGATGCGGACGGCGATTGTACCTGCCTTCGCCCCGGCGGCAGGGGGCCGGCCGATCCGCTAGAATCGTCAGGCTGCAATGGCGCTGTGCGCGGCGCCGGCGCTTCACCCCTGACACAACCACAGGTGCACGTATGGCCGAAAACACCAGCTTCGATCTCGTTGTCATCGGCGGCGGCCCGGGCGGGTACGTCGGCGCGATCCGTGCGGCCCAGCTCGGCATGAGCGTCGCCTGCGTCGAGCGCGACAAGCTCGGCGGCGTCTGCCTCAACTGGGGCTGCATCCCCACCAAGGCCCTGCTCGCCGGCGCGGCGTTCTACCACCGCCTCCAGCACGAAGCCGACGACTGGGGCATCGAGGTCGACAACGTCCGTCACAACTGGGAGAAGGTCATCGGTCGTTCGCGCGGCGTCGCCGACCAGCTCAACAAGGGCGTGCACGCGCTGTTCAAGAAGAACAAGATCACCCACTTCGAGGGCCACGCCTTCATTCCGAAGAAGGGCACCGTCGAGGTCTACGCCACCGACGATGTGGAACACAAGGGCAAGCCGCAGCAGACGCTCCAGGCGAAAAGCATCCTCATCGCCACTGGCGCCGTCCCGCGCGAACTGCCCGGCACCGAGTTCGACGGCGACAAGGTCATCGCCTCCAAGGAAGCGATGACGCTCAAGGAGCAGCCGAAAAAGCTGCTCATCGTCGGCGCGGGCGCCATCGGCATGGAGTTCGCCTACTTCTACAACGCCTTCGGCACCGAGGTCACCGTCGTCGAGATGATGGACCGCGTTCTGCCCGTCGAGGACGAGGAAAGCTCCAAGATCGTCAACCGCGCGTTCAAGAAGCAGGGCGTCACCATCCACACCGGCAGCAAAACGACGAATCTCGAAACCAGCAAGAAGGGCATCAAGGCCACCATCGCCAGCGTCAAGGATGAATCGAAGACGCAGACGATCGAAGCCGACAAGGTGCTCGTCGCCATCGGCGTGCGCGGGCGCGTGGACGGGTTGTTCGATGATTCGCTCGGCCTCGAAATGCACAAGGACCACGTCAAGGCCGACACCGAAAAGCAGACCTACAAGACCAGCGTCGATGGCATCTACGCCATCGGTGACGTCATCGGCCCGCCCTGGCTCGCGCACGTCGCCAGCGAGGAAGCCATCGTCTGTGTGGAGCGCCTCGCCGGCCACACGCCCACCGACATCGACTACCACTCCATCCCCGGCTGCACCTACTGCGAACCGCAAATCGCCTCCATCGGCCTCACCGAGCAGCAGTGCAAGGACCAGAACATCGAATACAACGTCGGCAACTTCCCCTTCAAGGCCTCCGGCAAGGCACAGGCCATGAACGCCACCGACGGCTTCTGCAAGATCCTCACCGGCAAGAAGCACGGCGAAGTGCTCGGCGCACACATGGTCGGCGAAAACGTCACCGAGCTCATCGCCGAGCTCGGCCTGGCGCGCCGCCTCGAAGCCACCGCCGAGGAAATCATCGCCACCATCCACGCGCACCCCACGCTCAGCGAAGCCACCCACGAAGCGGCGCTGGGCACCGAGGGCCGCATGATCCACTTTTAAAACACCATGAAAGCCCACGGACGCCCGTCCGTGGGCGCTGCGCCCATGAAGATCATCGCAGGCGAATTCCGCGGGCGCACCATCCTCGGCCCGCGCGACCAGTCCACCACGCGACCCATCACCGGCCGCGTGCGCACCAGCCTGTTCGACCGCCTCACCCACCGCGGCCTGCTCGACGACCAGCCCGTCCTCGACATCTTCGCCGGCACCGGCACGCTCGGCATCGAATCCCTCTCGCGCGGCGCGAGCGCGTGCCTCTTCGTCGAGAAAGACCGCGACGCCCTGCGCCGCCTCGAACGCAACATCCACACACTCGACCTGGCCGCGCGCACCGAGATCCTGCGCCTCGACGCGCTGCGCGTCCATTGGATCCATCAACTGCCGCGGCCGTTCAGTGAAGGCGTGTCCGTGGCGTTCGTCGATCCCCCCTACGCGCTGCTGCGCGAAGCGGGCGGCTGGGATCGGCTCATCCCCCTGCTGAGCGCACTCGCGACCGTCGCACTGCCCGAAGGCGTGATGGTGCTGCGCACGGAGAAGTCGCTCGACGTCGCGCCGATCGAAGGCTGGGGTGAGCCGGAGACGCACACCTTCGGCAGCCAGAAGCTGCATCTCTACGCGAAACGTGCGTAGCGCACCTTCCATCGCTCCGCAGCGCCTCCGCTCTCACCGCCCCTCCCTCTCAGGGAGGGGTTGGGGGAGGGTCGTGCGAACTGCGACCATACGCGATGATGCGCGTGACGATGACACACAGGTGATCGTGCGCCCCACCCTCCCCCTGCCCCTGCCCCTCCCTCAGAGGGAGGGGGGTTGAAGCCGACCAGTTGCGCATCTTGTCCCTGCATCATTCAGCGACTACCATTCCCAACTCCGGTCAACGCCTGACCCCCCGCAAGGGTCACACGCCGCATGTTCAGCAACCTCACCGACAAGTTCGAGCAGACATTCAAGAAGCTCTCCGGCCAGGGCCGCATCAGCGAATCCAACGTCCGCGAGGCGATGGACGACGTGCGCACCGCCCTGCTCGAAGCCGACGTGCATTACGAAGTCGCCGAGCGGTTCTGCGATGCCGTGCTCGAAAAAGCGCTCGGCCAGGAGGTGCTCAGCTCGCTCAAGCCCGGCCAGCAGATGATCAAGATCGTCCACGACGAGCTGGTCACGCTGCTCGGCGGCCCCCCGGAAGACGAACAGGAGCCGGATCAAGCGCCGCTGATGTACGTTCAGCCCGGCCCGACCGTCATCATGATGTGCGGCCTCCAGGGCTCGGGCAAAACCACCACCTGCGGCAAGCTCGCGGCCTACCTGAAAAAGAAAGGCAAGTCCGCCATGCTCGCCGCGGCGGACCTCCAGCGCCCCGCCGCCGTCGATCAGCTCGAAACGCTCACCCAGCAGGTCAACGAGGAAGCGCCCGGCACCGGCACCGTCCACTTCTACGGCGAAAAGGACAAGGTCGCCGAGTACGGCAAGGCTGTCGGCGCCGCGGTGAAGGTCGCCGCCAACGCGGTCAGCGCCGCGCGCAAGACCGGCGTCGACGTGGTCATCCTCGACACCGCCGGCCGGTTGCACATCAACGACGAGCTCATGCAGGAGCTGCGCCGCGTCAACAGCAGCGTGCAGCCGCACCAGATCCTGCTTGTCATCGACGCCATGACCGGCCAGGACGCCGTCAACTCCGCCAAAGCGTTCAACGAGCAGCTCGAGCTCGACGGCGTCATCCTCACCAAGTTCGACTCCGACACGCGCGGCGGCGCCGCGCTCTCCGTCAAGCAGATCACCGACAAGCCCATCAAGTTCATGGGCACCGGCGAAAAGATCGACGCGCTCGAAGAGTTCCACCCCCGCCGCATCGCCAGCCGCATCCTCGGCATGGGCGATGTCGTCAGCCTCGTCGAAAAAGCGCAGGAGCAGGTCAGCGAGGAAGAAGCCCAGGCCCTTCAGGAGAAGATGGCCAAGGGCACCATGACGATGGACGACTTCCTCAAGCAGCTTCGCTACATGCGCAAGATGGGCTCGATGAAGTCGCTGCTCGGCATGATGCCCGGCATCGGTCAGCAACTGAAAGACATCGACCTCGACGACGGCCAGCTCAACCAGACCGAGGCGATCATCCAGTCGATGACGTATGAAGAGCGCCGCAAGGCCGAACTGCTCAACAACTCGCGCCGGCGCCGCGTCGCGCGCGGCTCGGGCACCGACACCAAAGACGTCAGCCAACTCGTCAAGGGTTTCGAGGCGGTCAGCCAGATGGGCAAGCAGCTCTCCAGCATGAGCGGCATGTCGCGCCTCAAAGCCATGGCCGGCATGGGCGGCGCCGACCTCGCCGCGCTCGGCGCCGGTCACGCGCCCAAGGCCAAGGCGCCCACGCGCAGCCAGCCCAAGCAGAAGTTTCGCAAGCGCAAGCGCAAAAGCCGGTGAACACCCGCCCCACCGGCGCCGGCGCAGCCGGCGCGTGCTCCCTCTCCCCCCGGGAGAGGGCTGGGGTGAGG
>JBMCXL010000099.1:0-9090 GCA_048621015.1 Phycisphaeraceae bacterium | reverse complement strand
TGCTCCGTCAGCAGACGATCGCTCGGCGCGTGCAGCACCGTGGTCAGGTAGCGCGTGATTGCGCGCCACGGCTTCGCCTGGAACCAGTCCGTTCCGCCCAGGGCCATGAACGTTTCGTTGAACGCCGCCGCCTCATCGAGATACAGATGCGGCGAACGATACGACGTGTTTGGAATGACGCCATCGCGCAGCATCGCCTCGACCCCGCGGCGCAGGCGCGGCAGGACGTAGCGCAGCCACGTCTCCGCCTCGGGCAGAATGCCGTACAGATGCAGCGCCGCCGTGCCGAACGTCCACATCGACCGCCAGCCGTGGTCCTGAAGCAGCGAGCCGCCCCAGTAATCGCGGTTGAGCAGCGCCAGCTCGAAGAAGCGGTCGCCCTGCACGCGCAGCTTCTCCAGCAGCCGCGCGCGCCGTTCGCTGCCGAGCTGCTCGTCCGGCAGCATGTGCATCGCCCACGCCAGCGCGCGCAGCAGCAGCGCCGCGCCCATGTCGCCGTCGTGGCTGTAGCCGTCCGGGTTCGGGTTGCCCCAGTGTGGCCGCGCCACGGCCTCGTCGATGCATTCGAGCACGCGCGGCAGCGTGTCGCCGGCGTTGCCGAGATGCGGCGCCGCCACCAGCAACGGAATATCCAGTGTGCGAAGGGCGCGCGGGTCGTCCGCCTCCTCGCGCTGCAGCGCCCATGCAAACGCGCGCTCGAGCGCCGGCTGGTAGTCGCGGTGCGACCCCCGCAGCCGCTCGCGCTGGCGCTGCCAGAATGCCGCCTCGCGCCACGCCGCCACCGGCACATGACCCGGCGCCGGGCGCAGTTCGGCCGGCACGGGCTCCAGCGCGTCCTCCGGGTCCGCCTCCAGGCGCGCCGTCACCCACTGCACGTCCACCGATTGATACGGCTCTAGCGTCAACGTCTGCTCACCGGCCTCGGCCACGTGCAGCGCCATCCGCCCGCGGAATCGACGATGCGCCAGATCCTCCAGCGACACGCGCTGAAAGAACCACAGCCCGATCGACCGGCCGTTCAGCGCCACCCGATATGCCGGCACCAGCGGCCGGGACGTGCCCAGTTCGAAGTCCCATGGCCCCGTGCGCTGACCGCGGTTGTGATACTTATGCAGATCGACGTACAGCGCTTCCCAGTCGAACGCCCGCGCATCGAGCACCACCGAAAGCTGATACAACCCCGGCTCGGCCTCGAAGCGCAACGTGTGCGCCGCGTCGTTTGATGCCAACTCCAGGCGCAGCGGCCGCGTGCCGGCGCACAGGTCCAGACCGCTCACGGCCTGAGCCGGGGACGTTGCGCCACCAGTGGAACCCATGCCGATCACTCCACGAAACACAATGAACAACCACAGGTGCAGCCCGCGCGCCACACCACGGAACGCGCCCCCTTACTGTCCGATGCGGTAAGGCGAATCGGGTCCGCTGCGCCATGGCTTTTGATAGGCGTCGGCCGCGGGAATGTGCACGCTCTCAGCGCGCATGGTCTCGGCGTGGCCGTCGAAGAAGCCGATGTTGGTGCTGCCGTTGTGGCGCTCGATATCGGTCCGGAGCACGTGCGGATAGTTGACGTAGTTGCCGGGCGAATCGAACAGATAGCCGACGTTGGCGGGATGGATGATCCGATCGCGGCGCGGCCAGGGCTCGTCCTGGGACGGGTGCGGCCGCGAGAGCCAGGCGTTGGCGCCGTAATCGTACTCGTCGTCAGCCGCAATATTGAATGGCTTGTTCGTGTCGCGTGCCGGACAGGCGAGGATGCTCTGTGTGTCATGGATATGACTGACGTTGAACTCCTTGCCCAGATCAGAGACGAGGTGGAAGCGCTGGGCCCACATCACCCCTGGCGACGGGCCGAAGCCGGGAATGATGCGATCGTCCCACCGGTCAGCGTAGATGTTCAGACCCACCAGTAACTGGCGCTGGTTTGACGCGCACTGAATCTGCTGCGCGACCGAGCGCGCCTGTTGCAGCGCCGGAAGCAGCAGCGCGATCAAGAGTGCGATGATCGAGATCACCACCAGAAGCTCGACCAGCGTGAATCCGCGGCGCGTCCTCGCTTTCACGAATGTCTGTTGTGACATGAGTTTGATCCCTTCGCTTCAGGCAGACTCGATGTGATCACGGAAGTGTTTCGGGCTGAACAGCACGTCGCCCGCGTCATGGCTGCTCCCCGTCCGAAGCGGAACGTGTCACGAACCGCGGCGCGCCCCACAGCGCCTGATCGTTGCTCGTGTTGTGACCGCTCGGCCCGCAATCCACAGCCAGGCTGAGCAGCACCGTTCGGCCCGCGTGGTCGTCGAGCGGCACCGTCACCTCGGTCCAGCCTCGCTCGCTTTCGCTGAATTGGCGCCAAACCTCTTTTCCATTGACGCGCACCACGAAATGCACGCCATCCCCCCGGCCGCCGTACCGCCCCAGATGCGCGCGCAGCGCCAGGTCTTCGGCCTCCGGTAGCGTCACGAGACCATCGATGCTGCGCTCCGAACCTTCGCCCCCGAGTGGCGGCATCGCGCGGAACGCGCGCAACCGCAAGCCATCGAAGCTCTGACTGGCTGGCGTCGCCGCCTCCGCTTCGCGCAACACCGCCCCGTCCTGCACAATCCGGTGGTCCCACTGATCCAGCGCGAGCGCTTGCTCCAGCCCCGGCCGGCGCGGCTCGTCGAGCACGAACAGCAGCGACGTCGGCGTCTCCACCGTCACGCGCCCCGCCGCCGCCTCCATTGGGCCGCGCGGCCCCTCGACGCGCCGCACGGTCTCGTTCGTCTCCCACGCCAGCGATCCCGTCGCTTCGCCCCCGACCTCCAGCAGCAGGTGATCCGATCCGGCGCGCGCGTTCAGCCACGCCTCCTTCGGCAGCCGCGTCACCGTCACCGGCCGCGCCTGCTCCGCGGGGTTGCCGGGGAAGACGCAGTACCACCGCTCGGGGTTCAAGCCGATCGGCCCGGCCTCGTCGTACGCCAGCCAGCCGTCGATCACCACCGGCTCTTCCAGGCGCACGCGCCGTTGACCGGTGACCCGCGCGTAATGCAGCCGCTCATCCCCGCTCGCTTCGGGCAACCGGTAGCAGTAGGTGCTGCCATCGATGCGGTCGTAGCGCACGAGTTCGCCTCGGTCGTTGCGCATGTAGCTCACCGCCTGCTTGTCCCACTGCTCGGGGAACCACGGTCGATAGCCGTCGGCGAACAGGCGCGCCCGTTTCAGCAGCACGCGCGCGTTGCTGACACGGTCCGTCGCGTCGGTGCGCCATGTCGGCAGCGCGCCGATGACCTCGTTGATGTTCATCAGCGGATGAAACTTCTCGGAGCGCGTGGGCACGCGATGGTCGAAGTAAAGGCAGTAGTCGCTGAGGATGTATGACGCGATCGGGTGCGGCCGGCCGGGCGCCGAGATCTGCTTCGCATGGCCCCCGCCGCCCCAACCGAGGTATTGCTGGGTCGCGAAGTCCTCGCCGATCGCGCTGACTTCGCTCCAGAACTCGCCGCCGAGCGACACGTCTGGCAGCCGCTCCCGGATCGCGCGTTCGCTGGCGATCACACCCTGGTGGAAGTTGCGTCCGTCGATCACGCCGCTGCCGCCGGCGGTGATGCTGGTCACGTCCTGGTACAGATAATCGACGCCGTAGTTTTCAACGATCCGCGCCATCGTGTCGGTGTAGAAGCGGCGCCAATCGTCGCTGCCCGGATGCACGTAGGCGAGCCAGCTGTCCCGACTCGGCGGCTGCTCCCGGTACAGCGCGTGGCGGACGTAATCGAGGCCGTAGCGCTCCATCACATCCGGATGCGTTTCCTGATCGATCAGCGCCATGCTCGTGTACACGCCGACGTGGTAACCCAGCTCGTGCGCGGCGGCGATCGCGTCGGCGAAGCCATCGCCGAAGTCGTACTCGGGGATGCGCCGGTTGAACCCCTTCAGCGCGCCGAAGTTCATCACCAGCACGTGGCGCGGATCGATCGCCTCGGCGAGCGTTTCCATGTCGGAGCGCGAGAAATGGTGCGGCCAGACCAGGCCGATGTTGCGCACCCACGGTGCGGCATCCTCGGCGCGCGGGCGCAGGTTGTGCGCCTCGCTCATCCATTGCTTGTACCGTTCGGCCGGCGCCTGCCACGATCCGGCGAACGTGTTCAGCCGCCACTCGGTCACGCCGAGATCGCGCCGCTGCTCGTACGGCGGCTCCACGCACGCCTCGAAGGCCATGCCTTGCGTGCGCGGGTGGTTGTACCAGTGCAGGAACTTGGGCCGCAGTTCGGCATCCTCCGCCCAGACCGCGAACGTCGCCTCCGGCGCGTCTTCGAGCTCGCCGACGACCAGCCCGACGTTCCAGAACTGCGGCCAGCCGATCGTGGTGATGCGCTGCGGCCGAAAGTCCTCGTCCCAGCGCTGGCCGCCGAAGTAAGGCACGAGCAGGTCGATATCGCGGCGCAGGTTCGAGAGCGTGAACGCAATGCCGAACGCCCCCGGTTCGGCGTCACGTACGCGCTGGCGAATCACCAGGTCGCCCGTATCCGGATCGACGCTCAGGTGCTGCACGAGCGCGGCGTCGGGCTCGTCGCGCAGGCCGCGGTAGGTGAGGCGCGCCCCGTCCGCCGTGCGCTCGTAGGCCACGCTCGTTTCCTCGGTCGGCGCGTGCTGGGCCGCGAAATAAGTATTGGTTGGCCGCGCGGCCCACGGGATGTGCTGCCCATGCGCCTTGTCTGGCGCGTGCGCGAACGAGCCGAGGCCGCGCGGCAGATGCGCGGCCGGGTCGGGGATGGCGCTTTCATCGGCGCCATCCTCGTTTGACCGGCGCGTCAGCACCCGTGTCTCGGGTAGATGCGTGGTGAGTTCGACGATGCCGCCATCCTGCCACTTCAGCTCGAAGCGTTCGGTGCGCACGGTCAGCGTGCGGCCGTCGAACTCGAACATCTGCTCCTGCGCCCGCGCCGGCGACGCGAGGAGCGCCATCACGACCACGAGCAGGCCGAACGATTGCCGAAAAGATCGCTTCAAGAACGCTCCCCCTCTTTCACCCCTCGCGCAGCGCGGCCGGTACCGCGCCGACGGGGCCGATCGACTCTTTCCATTGCACCTGACCGTCGATGACCAGGCCGCGCGCTTCCAGTGGTTGGCCGTGGAGGCGCTTGTCCAGTATGGCCGCCGCGGCGCCGACGTAGCGCAGCTCCAGCTCCTGCCCGTCGGCCGCTGTCAATGGTACCGAGTGGGCGAACGGCGTATGGTCCGCCAGCGCCGCCAGCGAAAGATCGGCCGGCACGCGCAGCCCGCGCGCGTACGCGCGCCGGTAAACGCACGCGGCGGTCACCTCATCCGGCACGATCAGCGCGGTGGGCCGATCATCACCGTCGATCAGGTGTTGAAGCGGCGCCAGATCCAGGTCCGGATCGTTCGGCAGCGTCACCACCCGGCCGCGCACCGCCCGCGCTTCCCGTCCCTCAAAGAAACGTTGCGCCGCATCGTGAACGAACGTGCGGTTGACCGTGGTGCTGTAGGCAGCGACGGCGATATCACGGTGACCGAGCGCAACCAGGCGGCGCAGCAACTGCCAGAGCGTAGGCGTGGGATCGAGCGCCACCCACGGCACGTCCAGACCGAGGATACCGTCGCAATAGCCCATCGCGACGACCGCGACGCCGGCATCGAGCATGCGCTGCACGCAGGTCTGGCGCACGTGGTGACGCGTGAGCAGGACCACGCCTTCGAGGCCGCGCTCGACAGCGAGCTCGCCGGCATCGGACCAGGGGTCGCTGCCGTCGTAGAAGAGCATCGTGTTGGCGTAGCGCTGCGGAGAAAGGACCTCGCTCATGCCGCGCATCAGCACGCTCGGCATCGCGTGCGAAGGAACCTCCATCGTCTCCGTCGGCAGGATCAGGCCGACCTGGCGCGTGCGCTGGGCGGGCATCTGGCGCAGAAAATTGCCCACCCGCGGCGACTTCTCGATCAGCCCCTCGGCCTCGAGCTGCGCCAGGGCACGACGCACCGTCTGCGTGTTCACCTCCAGCTCCGCCGCCAGCGCCCGCTCGGAGGGCAGGCGCTTGCCCGGCTTGAATCGGCCCGAATGAACCCACTCGGTGATCCGCCGCCGGGTCTGCTCCGATTTGAATCCTGTACCGCCGATCGTGCCCATGGTCTCAATGTAGCAGAGAGCATATCAGACACAAGGAAAATCTGACTTGAAGCACATCACAGCGTACCAGCTTTTCCCGGGCAGGTGACACACAAGCGTCGGAGAGGCGGTCAGACCTTGTCCTGATAGGGCAGCGTGGCGGGCAGCGGGCACCAAGCCTCGAGCGCGGCCGCCTCGGCCGGCAGTGTGGTGACCTGCGCCGGTGACGTGGGGCCGAACAGCAGCCGCGTCAACGCCGGCCCGTCCAGCGTCAGCACGGGCGGCCGGTCCGTCCACGCCACCCGCGCACCGCCGCCGTCCACCGCCAGTTCCAGCCCGCGCGCGGCCTCCGCCAGCCCCAGCACCACCCGCCCCGGCGGCAGTGGCTGCGATGCGGCCTTCAAGGCCAGCAGCGCTTCGAGTGTCGCCGGCCAGTCGAACAGTTGCCAGTTGCCCATGCTGTGAAGACGCACATGCTCGGCGATCTCCGCCAGCCAGTGATTGAGCCCGTCGCCGAGTGGCGAGCGCAGGATCGTCACCGGCGCTGCCTCCACGTGCTCGACCGCCGCGCACACCAGCGCCCGCTCGGCGGTCTCGTCCCGGCCGACCAGTTCGACCACGTGCTTGCTCTCCTTGTCCAGCACGAGATAGCCCACGGGTTCGCCCGCCTCGTCGCGCGCCACGCAAGGCTGGGCGTGCCAGTCGCGCAGCACGCGCTCGAACCCGCGCCACCGCCGCCGACAATGGATCGGCTGCGCGTCGTGCCACTGACGCATCGATGCCAGCGCCGTATCGTGATCCGGCAAGGGACACAGTTCGAGGCGCGGCAGCACATGGGTGCTCGGCTCGTGGCGCAGGTTGGTGGCGTCCAGTTCGAAGTGCAGTTGGCAGCCCGCCTTCTCCCAGCCGAAATGCCGATAGCGCTGGCGGCGTCCGCCGAGCCAGGAGAGGTGGTAAGCCTGCTCACGGAGACGCGCGCGTGTGTGCTCGAGCAGCTCGCTCATCAGACCCTTGCCGCGCCATGCCGGGTCGGTGCCCACCCCGCCGATGCCGGCCACGTGAAGCACGTGGTCGCCGACCTGCCACTCCATGGGCTGAACACCAAGCGCGGCCACGAGTCGGCCGTCTGCCCGCACGGCATAGTGGCGGCGCATGTGCTCGTCGGTGCACTGATACACGCTTGGCAGCAAGCGCTGAAAACGGCCGGGCCCATGGCCGAAGGCTCGTTCGAGCAGGGCCAGCAGTTCCTCGAAGTCCTCGCGAGCGGGCTGAATGATTTCGCGGCGAGCCATGCGGGCCTCCAGCAAAACAGGCGACGTGCGGCGGAGGATACCGCATCCACCAAAGCGCGGCGCAGCCGTTCGGTTCGACAGGCGAACGGACGGATCACCGTCGCGCCGGCGTTCTGCAACAGGTGGCGTCCGACATGCACCGCCGAAGCATCCCACCACCTGCGATCGGCCGCGTTGGGGGAGCCCATGTGATTCCGCTACACTGCGGCGACCGGCAGCAGGTGATGTGACCGGGAACATGCGCAAGAGACAGGGAGTGGATTGGAATCATGAGCACGAGCAGCCGGATTCCCCTGATCGCCCGGGCCGAGTCTGAGCATCGAGATCGCACGGCGATCGTCGACGCGGCGGGCGAGCACAGCTATGAAGCGATCCTCGAAGCCTCGGCACGCGTGGCGGCGTCTTTGCTGAATGCGGTGGAGGAGTTGACGGGGGAGGATGAACAAGGCCCGCGCGACCTGGCCGAGCGGCGCGTGGCGTTTCTCGTGCCTTCGTCGCATGTTTACGTGGCGATGCAATGGGGCATCTGGCGCGCGGGCGGCATCGCGGTGCCGTTGTGCACGATGCATCCGCCGGCGGAACTGGCCTACACCATCAGTGACTGTGATGCCTCGGTCGTGGTGGCCCATCCTGATTACGAATCGCAGCTTCGACCGATCGCCGAGCAGCAAGGGCGACGTTTTCTCCTGACCACCGAAGCGATGAGCGCCGCGCCGGCGTGCCTGCCCAACATCGCGCCCGACCGCGCGGCCATGATCCTTTACACCAGCGGCACCACCAGCAAGCCCAAGGGCGTGGTGACCACGCATCAGCACATCACGGCGCAGATTCAGAGCCTGATCGAGGCGTGGGGCTGGACGAAGGACGACCGGATCGTGCTGGTGCTGCCGCTGCATCATCTGCACGGGATTCTGAACGTGTTGTGCTGCGCGCTGTGGTCGGGGGCGACGTGCGAGATGATGCCGCGGTTCGATGCGGACGCGGTGTGGCAGCGTCTGTGCAGTGGCGAGCTGACGCTTTTCATGGCGGTGCCGACGATCTACACGCGGCTCGCGCGCACGTGGGAAGCGGCATCGACCGAGCAGCAGCAGGCGATGACCGAAGGCTGCAAACAGTTGCGCCTGATGGTTTGCGGATCGGCGGCGCTGCCGGTGTCGATGCTCGAGCAGTGGCGGCGCATCAGCGGTCACACGCTGTTGGAGCGCTACGGCATGACCGAGATCGGCATGGGCCTGTCCAACCCGCTCGATGGCGAGCGCGTGCCGGGCCACGTGGGCGCGCCGCTGCCGGGGGTCGAGGTGCGGCTGGTGGACGAGCATCACCAGCCGGTGCCGGACGGCGAACAGGGGGAAATCCAGGTGCGCGGCCCCAACGTGTTCCGCGAGTACTGGCGCCGGCCGAAGGCCACCGCGGAAGCGTTCGTCGACGGCTGGTTTCGCACGGGTGACGTGGCGATCCGCGAGAACGGCATCTACCGCATCCTCGGCCGCAACAGCGTGGACATCATCAAGACCGGTGGATACAAGGTCTCCGGCCTGGAGATCGAGGAAACGCTGCGCGAACACGAGGCGATCGAACAATGCGCGGTCGTCGGCGTGGCGGACGCGGAATGGGGCGAGCGCGTGAGCGCGGCGGTCGTGCTGCGCGACGGGCAGACGCTGGATCTCGAGTCGCTGCGCACGTGGGCGAAGCAGCGGCTGGCGG
>JBMCXL010000098.1:0-9090 GCA_048621015.1 Phycisphaeraceae bacterium | reverse complement strand
CGAACGAAAGTTCAGAGTGGAGCGACGTTGGTCTTCAAGCTCTCGCCCTCCCCTGCCCCTCCCTCAAGGGAGGGAGGTTTGCAAGTGGTACTGCTCAAGACTCGGTGGTCGGCGTGACGGCGCGCGGCGATTCGCCGTCGGGCCAGACGTGCACCACGTGCGGCGGCAGCGTGATCGCATGGCCTTCCACCTGCAAGGTGCGCGTCTCGTCGCTGAGGTTCAACAGCAGACGCGTGCGCCGGCCCTGCTTTTCCCATGCGGTGCAGCGCACGTCCATCGCGTCACCTTCCGTCTCGATCAAGCGCGGCAACCCCTGCGCCGCTTCCGTGCGCTGGCGCAGCGGCCAACCGGGATTCACAAACGGTTGCAACCCCTCGTCGCCCTGCTGCCACGTCGGCGCCTCATCGACCAGCGTCACGTCCACGCCCTGGGTCGCGGCGTGCTTCAGCGTTTCGACCGTCGCGGTCGCCAGTGCCTTGCACGTGCCGACCAACACGTGGCGATAGCGCGCCCGGCCGATGCGCAGCTCGCCGTCCTCGATCACCGCTTCAGTCAACGTCGCTTCATCGATCACGTGCACGCCGACCTGTCGGTCCAGCAACTCGCGCAGCAGATCGAGATACGCATCGCGCCGCGGCGAGTCGTGCGTGAGGCCGGCGTAAGGCTCGGCATGGAAGCTGCGGATCGGCCAGAGCACCGCGACGGGCGCTTCCTGGCGCGCGTCGGTCACGAGGGGTTGAAGCTCGCGCAGCTCCGCTTCGATCGCCTGCATGCCGTCCCAGCGCTCGCTCAGCGGGCCGTAGTCGGGCGGCGCTTCGTTGTAGCGATAGCCTTCCATCGAGTTGAACGCGCCGTGCACGACGACGCTGGTCAGGCCCATCATCGTCTGCCAGCGCAGCACGCGGCCGGACTGTTTCACGGTCATGTCGTGGCCGGAGGCGCCGAGCGTTTCGCTCAGCACGCCGGGCTTGTTCTGCTGCTGCGCGGCGGAGGTGCCCAGCAGGATGCCGACGTTGATGAGCGGATGCCGATGATCGCCGACGGCGGGAATGATCAGGTCGATGCCGGGGATCGCGAAGTATTTGAACTGCGGCATGAGGTTGCCGATCGTGTCGGCCTGCTGCGCGGGATCGTCTTCGGGGCTGACGTGGCCGACGAACTGGAGCTTGTGCGCGTCGCACCATTCGCTGATGGGTTCGAGCCAGGCTTTTTCGAAGCGCTGACCGATCCAGTCGCGGTAGTGGATGCGCGTCAGCGCGGCTTGCGCGTCGTCGTGGTCGTCGGCGAACAGGTGCCAGAGGCGCGGGCGCAGGTCGTAGCCGAAGCGCGCCTGGAAGTCTTCGAGCATGCCGGGCGTCCACGGCTGCGGCGCGTGGGGCTTGGGCTCGTCGGTGAAGATCGCGGGGATCTGCTTGCCGAAGTATTGACCGAGGCGCTCGGCGTAGCGCTCGTGGGTCCATTGGATGAACAGCTCGGTGGCCTTGGGATTGAGCGTATCGGGCAGGCCGTCCCAGGGCGTGTCGTGTCCGCTGCCGAAGGGGCGTGCGACGAAGGCCATGAGGCGGTGGCCGTCCAGATCTTCGGGCACGCGCAGGGCGAACTCCTGGCCGTAGGGCAGATTGCGCGGGCAGTTGTAGAGCGGCGTGTTGGGGTAATAGTTGCGGCTGTCCCAGGGGTCGAGCACGTGCCACTGGCGGCGGACGACGCCGACGCGGTCGGTGAGGTCGTGTGTCGAGCCGTCGCTTTCGCGCACGAGGCCGCACCAGAGCAGTTGGCCGGGCGGGAAGGCGAACAGGCCGTCGTCATCGGGCCCGTCGGCGGTGAACCGGTCGATGCCGTGGGCTTTCAATTCAGGATGCAGCGCGGTGACCCATCCGCCGCAGGCGCCACTGGGATACGGGTCTTCGTCGTAAAGCCAGACGGTGAGTCCCGCTTCGATGCAGCGCTCGGCGGTTTGCTGGATGAAGTCGAACCAGTCGGTGCCGCCGTAGGGCAGCAGCAGACCGGGGCGCGGATGCAGGCACACACCGGCGACGCCCGCGTCGGCGAAGGCGCGGATCATGCGGTCGATGTGCTGCGGTTCGCAGCGGTCGTTGAGGAACCAGAAGTAGACCAGGCCCGGGGCGTGGGGGAGTGCGCGGCGGGCGGTGGCTTGGTGGGTGGCGGTGGTGGTCATGAAAACTCGGAGGGTAACGGTTGATGATCCGGTCCTTCGCTCCTTGCGTTGCTCAGGACCGGCTTATGCAGTGTGGACGTTCATTCGCTTTCGCCGCCGGGCAGGACGCGGCCGAGGTCGAGCGGCTGGGGGGCCTGCTCTTCGAGGCGCGGGCCGGTGAACAGGAACGCGGGGCGGATGATGCCGCCGAGTCCGATCTCGTTGAGCTTGCTGTTGCGCACGACCTGGATGGCGAGCACGTTTTCGCCGTCGTTGTTGATGGCGTCGGTGAGGTCGAAGGTCATGGGCAGGCTGAAGCGGCGGCCGGAGGTGCCGATGACCTCGCCGTTGAGCCAGACGCGCGCCTCGTCCTCGACGCCGCCGATGAACAGGCCGATCGGTTGATCGCGCGCGTCCTCGGGCAGCGTGAAGTGGTGGCGGTACCACACCGCGCCGTCGCGGATGCCGGTGAGGCCCTGCGCGTCCCACGTGCTGGAGAAGGTGCGCGTGGTGATGAAGCGATCGTCCACGATGGCGGGATGGTGATAGTTCATCCGCTGGCCGCGCACGTGCGGATCGAACATCGTCTTCAATTCATCGGGAATCGGCTGGACGATTTCGTAGGGCGTGCTGCTGTACTCGACGGCCTGGGCGACGAAACGATCGAGGAAACGCTTGAGATACGCCGGCGCCTCATTGGCGACGACGTCGGTGTTGCGGTCGTAGGCGTTCTGCCAGAGCTCGTCGATGGCCTCGTAATGCTCGCGCGCGGTGGCGAAGTCGAACTCGCGCGTCGCCTCGTGGTAGCGCAGGTATTCACCCAGCACGTTCAGCGCCACGCGGAAATACTCGATGCGCGTGCGCTGCTTGTCGGTCTCGGCCAGCTCGAGCGCCTCATCGAACAGCGCCTGGCTGTCGGCGACCCATTCGTGATCGTACATCAGGCTGAACGAGTGATACGATCCCGCTTCGAGGCCCGCGCCGTGCTGGCGCTCGATCAGGCGGAGTTGGTATTGCTCCATCGGATCGGCCGCGGGCCCGAACGCCTTCTCGCAGAACTCGCGCAGCAGCGTGCGCCAGTCCTGGTCGGCGTCCCACGCGAGGCGCATGAACACGTAATCCGACGGCGCGAGCACGCCCCACTGCTTGGTCGCCTCGACGTTCAAACCAATAATGCCCGCATCGCGATAGTACGGCAGCTCGCGGCCCCAGATGGCCACTTTCGTATAGGGCAGCAGGTTGTCGGCCAGGTTCCAGTTGTAGCCGCGATAGAACAGCGCGTTGCCCTGCTCTTCGTGCAGTCGACCCCACTGCTCGACCACGTCGCGGTAGTACGCCTGCGTCTTGGAGACGTCGTCCAGCACGCTGTGGAAGCGCGAGAAGTTGATCGGCGCGAAGATGATCGACAGGTTCGGGTGCGGCTTGTAGCGCGCGGGATAGTCGGCGTGGGTGGAGTAGGAATAAAAGCCGACGTGCGCGTTGGGATATTCCTCCGTGACGCGCTCGAGGATCTGGTTGCCCAGCAGCACGAGCGCATCGGTGCGGTCCAGCTCGCCGACGACCGGGTCGATGCGCCCCGCGCTGGCGTTGCGCGCCTCGGCGGAGACGGAATACCCGCCGCCGTCGGACGGGCCGATGCCGAAGCCGGCGACGGTGTCCTTCGTCCATTCGCCGGCTTCAATGTTCTTTTCGTAGGTCTGCTTGATCTCCTGCACCCACAGGTCGACGACCTTGGGATGCGTCGGCTCCAATTGCGGGCCGCGGCGAACCAGCTCGCCCTCGGCGTTGCGCACCAGCGCGTACATCTCGGGGTTCTCGTCGAAGACTTCCTTGTGCCGGCGGATGAACGGGCCCCAGGCGTGGCCACCCACGCTGCTGGCGGGCGTGCGCCACGGGCCGCCCTTGTGCCGGCGCTTCCACTGCGCAAAGCGCTGCGCCTCGTCGGCGCGGCGCGGCTGCGGATAGCCGCGATACCAGAGCTGGCGCGTGAGAAAATCCGGCGCCTGCGATTCGTCCAGCGCCTCGACGCGCACCGTGGCGCGCGCCGGGATCACCTCGCCGATCTCGCCCGGCATGATCCAGTCGCAGCCGAGCGTGCGCAGCAACTCGTGCGTGCCGTGCACCGTCGCCAGCGGACTCTGGCCGCCGACCAGCACCAGCCCGTCGCGCGTGCGCAGGCGGAAGCCTTCCTTGGAGCGCGTGGTCTGCTCCGGCTCGGCGCCCATCTGCACGGCCAGCGCGCCGAGCACCACGGCCGGCGCCTGCACGTCGTCCGGATCATCGGTGACGACCAGCTCCAGTGTGGCGCCGCTCATCTTCTGGAGATGATCGTTCAGCGTGTGCACCGCGCGGCGGCGCGCCAGATCGTCAGGCTCGGCCGTCACGCGGTTGTTGCCGCTGGCGTTCGCCTCGGCCAGCGCGTCCTCGGACGCGACCGGGCCAGCGACGTAGACCTTGGCGCGCGCTTCGCCATTCTCGATCAGCGTGATCGGTTGCGCGCCGGCGTCGGCGGCGATAAACGACAGCAGTGCGCCGGCGAGGAGGAAGGTGCGTGACAACATGGAACGGGCTCCTGGTTGAATCGCGGTGTTGCGGGTGAAGCGGGCGGTGGGCGACCCGGACCTTCGCTGCGCTCCGGACCGGCTTATACCCACGGGGTGCGTTGCTTTAAGCCGATGCTGCATGCGTCGGCGCGTGAAGCTCCAGATCGTTGGACACGGGAAAGTTGTGCAGGAGGTACGGCAGTTGAATCTGCGCCGGCCAGAGGGGCTCGCCCTCGGCAAGGCGCACGAGCAGGTCGATGGCGCGCTGCGCCATGCCGGAAACGTTCTCGGTAATGAGCGGGTAGTTGCGCAGGCCGTGGTCCGCGGCCTGGTCGAAGCTGCCGCCGACGATCAGGCGGTCGGGGCCGACTTCGATGCCGCGCTCGGCCATCGCTTCGCGGAAGCGGGCCGCGGCGCGGACGGTGGGAATGACGTAGGCGGTGGGCGGGTCGTCGAGGCCGGCCATGTACTCGGCGGCGACGGCGCCTTCCTCGTAGAGCGAGGTCGATTCCAGCTCCGGGCGCAGGGCGGGCTCGTCGCCCACCTCGGCGCGCATCAGCGCGAGGCGATAGCCGCTGTACCACTGATCGATCCATCCGCCGACGGGCGCGTTGCAGCGAAAGCAGCCGATGCGCGTGTGGCCGGCGTGGAGCAGGGTCTGGGTGGCGAAGCGGCCCATCTCCTGCTTGTCGGTGTTGACTTGGTGGACGGAGCGGGCGGCCTCGGCGGCCTCGGGGTCGATGTCGCCGACGACGACCCACGGCAGGCCGAGCTGGCCCGCGGCTTCGAGGAGGGTCGTGCGGATGCAGCCGAACAGGACCAGGCCGTCCTGCCGCTCGGTGTGGTGCTGGAGGTGGTCGCGCCAGTCGTCGGCATCGAGGGAGAGGTGGCCCAACTCGAGGCGCAGGCCCGACTCGCGTGCCGCCTGGGTGAGGCCGGGCAGCCAGCGGTTGAGGTAGGGCGCCATCTCGTCGACCTCGACGAGCATGAGGCCGATGTGCTGGGGTCCGCGGCGGCCGAGGCGGCCGTCGGAGCCGCCGTTACGTCGCCGGCGGGGCTTGTAGTTGAGCTGCTCGCTGATGCTCCGCACGCGCTGGCGGGTGGCTTCGGAGATGTTGGGGTAGCCTGCCAAGGCCTTGGAGACGGCCGCCACCGACAGGTTCGCCTCGCGGGCAATGTCCTTCAAGGTCACGTCGCGCGCCACAATCCGCTCCTCCCCCGGCCCGGCGGGCACGCCGGGAACCGCTCCGTGCCAAGGTGACAGGCCGCAAGGCGTTTGTCAATCACGCGTTTACTTGTTTTTCGTCAACTTTCCGAAAGCGTGCAGCCGAGCCGGCCGGCCCGCGCCGCCTCCGCCCCGGTGCAGTTGCAATGTTGCCGCCGGCCATGGAGACTGATGGCGCGAAGTTCCCCCCTCTCACAAGGACGATCCCATGCATCTGCGACGCCTGGCCCTCGCGGCCGCCCTGGCCCTTGGCTCCCTGCTCCCCTCCGCCGCCCATGCCCAGAACGACGAGACCACCTTCCAGATCGCGCGCGATGGCGAGGCGGCCGCCCCCGTGATCGTGCGCCCCGACGCGGGCGAAGCGGTCGAGGCCGCCGCCCAGGCCCTGGCCACCGAGCTTGGGCGGATCACCGGCGGCGAGTTCACCGTACGCGAGGACGCCGAGGCGGCCGGCATCATCGTGGCGCGCTTCGAGCAACTGCCCGAGATCGACCGCGAGGTGAACGTCGACCCCAGCACGCCCATCGGCCGCGAAACGTACCTGCTGCGCTCCAGCGATGAAGCGCTGATCGTCGCCGGTGCGACCGACCTGGCGGTGGAGCATGCGGTCTGGGACCTGCTGCATCGCGTGGGGTATCGCCGGTTCTTTCCCTCGCCGGCGTGGGAGGTCGTGCCGCACGAGCCGAGCCTGAGCATCTCCGTCGGCACGCGCCAGCAGCCGGACTATTACCACCGGCGCATCTGGTACGGCTTCGGCACCGCCGCGCACAACCGCGAAAGCTACCAGCAGTGGACGCGCCGCAACCGCATGGTCTCCGGCTTCAAGCTCAGCACCGGCCACTCCTGGGGCCGCATCCACAGCCGCAACAAGGAAGCGTTCGAGCAGCACCCCGAGTATTACGCCCTGGTCGACGGCGAGCGCAAGTTCCGCGGCAACAGCACCAAGTTCTGCATCGCCAACGAAGACCTGCGCGAACTGGTCGTCGCCGACCGCGTCAAGGCGATCGCCGAGAACGGCCTGCGCGACTCGATCTCCATCGATCCCACCGACGGCCTGAACTGGTGCGAGTGCGAGCCATGTGAAGCCATCGGCCAGCCCTCCGAGCGCCTCGCGCTGCTCGCCAGCGAAACCGTCGAGGCCATCGTCGAAGCGCACGGCCCCAACCACTACGTCGGCCACTACGCCTACGCCGCCCATTCCCCGCCGCCCACCAAACAGAAAGTCCATCGCAACGTCATCGTCTCCGCCGCCACCTCCTTCATCCGCGGCGGATACACCATCGAGCAGTTGCTCTCTGGGTGGAACGACGCCGGCGCGACCATGGGCATCCGCGAGTACTACTCCGTCCACACCTGGGATCGCGACCTGCCCGGCCGGGCACGCGGGGCGCGCCTGGAATACCTCACGCGCACGATTCCCGACTTCCACGCCCGCGGCGCGCGCTTCCTCACCGCCGAATCGAGCGACAACTGGGGACCCAACGGCCTGGGCTACTACCTGGCCAGCCGCATCCTCTGGAGCATCGACAACGCCGAGCGCGCCGATGACATCATCGACGACTTCCTCACGCGCGCCTTCGGCTCGGCGCGCGAGCCGATGCGCAAGTTCTACGGGCTGATCAACATCGACACGCCGCGCCTGCCGGTGTCCGAGCACCTGATCGCGCGCATGTACCAGCATCTCGACGAAGCCTCGCGCGCCACCAGCAACCCGGCCGTGCAGGCGCGCCTCGACGAGCTGATCCTCTACACGCGCTACGTCGAGCTGCACCGCGCCTACAGCAACGCCTCGGGCGATGCGCGGCAAAAGGCGGTGGAAGACCTGCTGCGCTTCAGCTACAGCATTCGCGAGACGAGCATGGTGCACGTCGAGCCGATCTTCCGCGACCTGCCGCGGCGCGACCGCAACGTCGAGCTGGACGAGAACATGACGTGGAACGCGGGCGAGGACGAGAACCCGCTGAAGCAGGACCCGCGCCCGACGCGCGACCAGGTGCAGCAGATCCTCGAAGCGGGCCTGGCGAACAACGAGGCGCTGTCGTTCGATCCGGTCGCGTTCGACGACGAGCTGGTGCCCGCGACGCCGTTGCAACTGGAGGCACCCGAGTCGATCCCGCCGCATCGGCCGGACCGCGGCACGCGCACGTGGTACACGTGGGTCGAGGAAGCGCCGGCCACGATCGAGCTGACGGTCACCGGCGGGCTGATCGCCCACTACCGCGACCGCGGCGACGTGCGGATCGAGCTTTTCCCGATCAACGAGCCGTTCGGCGAATCGGTGGCGAGCGCGGCGGTCCCGCCGGACGGTGAGCCGCGCGACGTGAAGCTCGAAACGGAATTCACCGGCCTGCACCGCATCGAGGTCGCCGACGGCAGCGACATGACACGCCTCGAATGGGCGGACGGCCTGCCGATGACGCGCACCACGACGCTCGATCGGCCCGTCGGGTTCAACGGCCGCTACACGATGTATTTCTACGTGCCGCGCGGCACAAAGGTGATCGGCGGATTCCAGACCGGCAACGGCGGGTCCATCGTCGGCCCGGACGGCGAGAAGCGCTACACCTTCGAGCGCGGCGGCAAGTTCTTCGAGATCGACGTGCCGGCGGGGCAGGACGGCCAGCTCTGGAAGCTCAATCACGTGGGCGGAAGCGTGGCGCTGCTGACGGTGCCGCCGCAGATCGCGCGCAGCCCGGACGAGTTGCTGCTGCCGAAGAGCGTGGTGGAGAAAGACAGCGGCACGCGGTGATGAAGTGACCTCAACCCTCTCCCCCCGGGAGAGGGTGCCGAGCAGGTAAGGCAACATGTGCGTGCAAAAGTCCAACGAGGCGGGTGAGGGGACGCTCGTTTACCGGGCGTGTGCTTCGCGAAGCTGACGTGTGGTTGATGTCGATCCCCTCACCCCAACCCTCTCCCGAGAGGGGAGGGAGCACGCGCCGGCTGCGCCGGCGTTGAAACAAGTGCGTCATCAATCCCGCACCGGCTCAACGTAACGATCAATCACACGCCCCTGCGCGTCCACGGCGGTGAACGTGCGCTGCTGCGCATCGAGTCTCACGCGAATCACGTGCAACCGCGCGGCGCTGCGCGCCAGGTAAGGGCGCGCGGCGGGACGGCGCGGGCCGCGGCCCCAAGCGCCGTCACCGAGATACACGAGACCGGCAGGG
>JBMCXL010000097.1:0-9180 GCA_048621015.1 Phycisphaeraceae bacterium | reverse complement strand
GCGCAGGAACTCGCCGATGGTCGCGGCGCGCTGCGGGTCCGGCGCGAGGCTCTGGAGGCTCACCGGCCGGCCGAACATGAAATCGACCATGGCGTGCAACCGCCAGGCGATGTCGTTCTCGATCACCTGTTCGCGTGGCGGTCGATCGCCGCGCTCGCCGCCGCTGCGCAGGCGCGGCGGGAGGCCGGCCGCCTGGGCGAGCTGGGCGGTCTGCTCGTCGGCCGGGTTGCGGTAGTAGCGCCACAGCCGCTCGTACCGCGGCAGGTGATGGCGGCAATGCTCGGCGATGAGCAGGTCCAGCAGGTGCGGGTCGAGGGCTCGGGGGACGGTGTCAGCCATGGGCGGTGGTTCCTCAAACCAGGGTCGGACGCGGGCATCGAAGCACCAGCGCGGCTCGATTCGGACGCCGATCGGCCGCCTGCGTGGGTCGCCAAAAAAATGACGGCCCCTCACCCTTTCTTCGATGAGTCGCGCAGGTGCGCGCGCCGGCGGTCCCGGAGGCCGCTTATCCGCTTTTAAAACCTTGCCCATGCACCGGAAATGAAAGTTGCGCCAGGCGCAAAGATTTGTTTGGTAGATGTAAGGCAGCGCGCGCACAAATCGGGGCCTGCGCTTGCCATGAGCAGGCGTGCTTATTAAATTAGCAGTCGATGGCCAAAGCTGAACAAGAATTAGACATTCTCGAGCGGATCAGCCAGATTCTCGGCGGCGGCCTGGAGCTGGAGGAGGTTTTCCAGCGCGCGATGTCGCTGTTGAGCGACCGGCTGAGCATTCAGCGCGCGGCGCTGGTTCTGCTCGATCGTGCGACGAGTCAGCTTCGCACCGTTGCGTCCGTCGGCCTGACCCCCGCCGAGCAGCAGCGCGGCACCTACGCCATCGGCGAAGGCGTGACCGGCCGGGTCCTGGCGACCGGCGAACCGGCCGTGGTCCCCAACATCGCCGAGCACGCCGAGTTCCTGAACCGCACGGGCGCCCGGCGCGTGGCGGAAGAGGCGCGAGCGTCCACCGGCGCCGGCGACGCCGACGCCGTGCCCCTTTCCTTCATCTGCGTGCCCATCACCGATGGCGAGGAGTACGTCGGCGCGATCAGCGTGGACAAGCCGTTTGAGAGCGAAGCCCAACTCCAGGCCGACGCGCGGCTGCTCAAGATCGTCGCCGGCTCGTTCGCCCAGGCGATCCGCATTCACAACCTCATCCAGCTTGAACGCGACCAGTGGCTGGAAGAGAACGCCCAGCTCAAGGACAACCTGCGCAGCAAGTACCGCTTCGACAATATCATCGGCACCAGCCCGGCGATGCAGGATGTGCTCGCGACAGTGAGCCAGGTCGCCGGCAGCCGCGCGACGTGCCTGCTGCTCGGCGAGACCGGCTGCGGGAAGGAACTGATCGCCAAGGCGATCCACTTCAACTCGCCGCGCCGCGACAAGCCGCTCGTGCGCGTCAACTGCGGCGCGCTGAGCCCGCAGTTGCTCGAAAGCGAGCTGTTCGGACACGTGAAGGGCGCATTCACCGGCGCGGTGAAGGACAAGGTCGGCCGATTTGAGGCCGCCGACGGCGGAACGATCTTTCTTGATGAAGTGGGTACGCTCGATGCACAGCTTCAGATCAAGCTGCTGCGCGTGCTCCAGGAGCGCGAGTTCGAGCGCGTCGGCGACCACCACACGATGCAGGTGGACGTGCGCGTGATCGCCGCGACCAATCTCGATCTTGAGGAAGAGGTGCGCAAGGGCAACTTCCGCGAGGATCTTTACTATCGGCTCAACGTGGTAACGATCAATCTTCCGCCGCTGCGTGCCCGGCGCGAGGACATTCCCAAGCTGATCGACCACTTTCTCGATCGGTACAACAAGGAAAACAACCGCAACCTGCACAAGATCAGCCGGGACGTGCTGAACACGCTGCTGCGCTACCCGTGGCCGGGCAACGTGCGCGAGCTGGAGAACGCGATCGAGCGCGCGGTGGTGCTCTCCACGGGCGAGGAGTTCACCGAAGACCTGCTGCCACTCCAGGTGCGCCTCTTCGCCCAGCAGACGCGCGGCAGCAGCGGTGACGAGTCACTGGAAGCATTGGCCGGCCGCATCGCCGAGCACGCGGTGCGCGAATACCAGATGTGCGAGGGGCAGGTCTACGACCTGGTCGTCAACGAGTTGGAGCGCCACCTCATCCGCGAAGCGCTCGACCACAACGGCGGCGTCAAGACGCGCACTGCCGACTTCCTCGGCATCAACCGCAACACGTTGAACAAGAAGGTGAAGGACCTCGGCATCGAGGCGGGGGAATGAAAGGTCCACACTTGCGGTGGGTTTCGCTGCGCTCTACCCACCCTGCTTGCTTGCTGCTACTCCGCCGCGCCTTCTGAAACGTACGGTGATGCGTCGCGGAAGTAGTCCAGCCACTGGCTGATCAGGGCGCCGCGCATGTCTTCGTCCTGCTCGTATGCTTCGATTGTCTTGCCCCAGTAGAAGCTGATCCAGCCATCGACGTAGCCGCGCGATTCCTCGATGAAGCGGCCGGTCTCCTCGATGCTCGCACCACCCATCAGGGGAAAAATCTCCTCGATGACCAGTGGCTTGCCAACCTCGTAGACTTCCAGCGCGGCAAGAGATTCATCGATCTTGCCGCCCTTGGGATAGAAGTGCACGCTAACGAAATCGAGCGGCTCGCCGACCTCGGGCGAGTGGAACAACGGCTTGGCGCCCTTGAACGTGTGCGCCCAGGGGATGACGCCGACGGTAATCAGATGGCGGTCGTCGACCTCGCGGATCGCGTTGGTGAGCTTGTCCACCCACGCGCGGGCGACTTCCTTGCGCGTCCGGCCGGCCAGGTCGAGCGAGATGCGCTGCACGAAGTGCTTGCCCCCCAGTTCGCCGGCGAGCCACTCGGTCTCGCGCTTGTCCTTGCCGGGCAGGATCGGCTCATTCATCAGGTCGTAGCAGAAGATCGCCGGGCTGTCGCGGCCGACCTTTGCAACCGCGCGCCAGAAGCGCGCTTGCACGGTCCAACGCTCCGCTTCTTCAAGCGCGTCGTACCAGTCCGGCACGTCCTGCTTGTGATAGCAGCCCAGGCCGGTGAGGTTGAGGTAGAGGCCTGTCTCCTCGGCGAGCTGCACGAGCTTCTCGAGGCGCGCTAGGTTCGCCTCGTTGGGCTGCTCGGCGGTGTCCATGAACTGCGGAAGTTGAAGGTGGACTCGCACGACATTGGCGCCGAGCGCTTTCATCTCGTTGAAGTCCTTGACGAGGGTGTTCCACTCGTCGTGCCAGTAATCCTCGATCAGTCGGCCGGACGTGTCGTGGTCGTAGTTGAAACCCCACATCACGATGCGTTCGTCGGTTTCGGCGCCGACGAAATGCGCGCCGTCATCACTCACGCGGATCAGTTCGAGGGCATGGGACGATGCCTGCGCGTCGGTCGCCTCCACCTGACCGAGCGTTGCAGCCGAGGACATGCACAAGGTCGCGAAGGCTACGGCGAGCGTGCGAATGGTCGTTCCATTCATGTTGCTGCCCCCTTTCGGTCTGGTGGCGTCAACGCCGATTCGTGCGAAGCGCATCTACTGCTCCCACGCGCCGAGCAAGCGCGTCAGCAACCGCACGCCGTAGCCGGTCGGGCCTTCGGGATAGAGGTTATTCGCCTTTTTGAGCGCGGCCACACCGGCGATGTCGAAGTGGGCCCAGGGAATGGTCGGCAGGCCCTTCGGCCCTTCGCTGCCGACGAAGTAGGAGAGAAAGGCCGCGCCCTGGATCGGATGCGCCTCGCGCTCGCCGGCGTTGACAATGTCGGCGTGGTTGGACTTGAGCAACCCGCGATGTTCTTCCCAGAGCGGCAGTGGCCAGATCTTTTCACCGGTGAAATCGCTGGCGCGCTGCAAACGCTCGCGCAGGTCGTCGTCGTTGCAGAACACGCCGGCGCAGAAGCTGCCCAGCGCCACGACCACGCCGCCGGTGAGCGTCGCCAGGTCGATCACCGCGCGCGGCTTGTAGCGCTTCGTGCCGTAGGCGAGTGCGTCGCCGAGGATGAGTCGCCCTTCCGCGTCGGTGTTGGTCACTTCCACCGTTACGCCGTTGTGCATCGTGAGGATGTCGTCGACGCGATAGGCGTCCTCGTCGATCATGTTCTCGGCGACCGGCACGAGGCCGACGACGTGGATTGGCAGCTTGAGCAGCGCCACCGCCTCCATCGCGCCGAGCACGGTCATGCCGCCGCACTTGTCGTACTTCATGTCGCGTCCGCCGCCGGGCTTGAGCGAGTACCCGCCGGTGTCGAAGGTGATCGCCTTGCCCACGAGCATGACCGGTCCCTGGCCCCCGGAAGCGCCGCCGGAAGCGCTCCCGCCCTGGTTTCCTCCGCTTCGGCTGGCGGTTTTCTTGCCACGGCTGCGCTGGCGCGAGCCTTTCCATTCCAGGCAGATCAACGCCGGCGGCTTCGATCCACCGCCGCCG
Organism: Phycisphaeraceae bacterium; assembly: GCA_048621015.1. Lineage (GTDB taxonomy): Bacteria > Planctomycetota > Phycisphaerae > Phycisphaerales > Phycisphaeraceae > JBMCXL01. The sequence continues at coordinate 4,741 of JBMCXL010000097.1, read as the reverse complement.
ACCGCGACCAGCCCGCCCATGCCGAGTTCTTTCGCCTTCTTTTCGTCGATGACGCTGCACTTGAGCCCGGTGCGCTGGGCCATCTGCCGCGCTTCCTGCACGACCTGGACCGGATCAGCCACGTTGGGCGGCGTCGCGGCCAGCCGGCGCGCGGTGCTCACCGCCTGGCCCACCGCCAGCGCCTCGTCCACCGCGTCGCGCAGCTCGTTGGCAACCTCGAGCGTCAGCTCCGGCGTCTTGTTCGTCTCTTCCTGCTTCTGGGCTTTCGCCGCCGCGCCCTTGAACTGGTCGAATTCGAATTGCGCGATGGCGAAACCGTCCCCCACCGCCGCGCCGACTTGGTCCGGCGCGAGCCGATAGCCCACGCCCGGCATGACCGCCAACTGCAACCGCCGCACGCCCGCGCCGCTGGCGGTGCGCGTCAGCTTCGCGGCCGCAGCGCGCAGCGCGTTGCCGTCGAACTGCGCCGGATCACCCAACCCGCAGACGAACACCCGCTGCGGCCCCTGCATCGGATAAAGCGTGCTCACCACGCCGAGCGCGGCGGAGAACTCGGTTCGCTTGATCGCCTCGGCCAGCGCACCGCCGACCCGCTCGTCCAGCGGCCGATACCCCTCCGGCAACTGCTTCGCCTTGTCGAAGACGAACACCGCGATGGCGTCCGGCTTGGCGCGGCTGGAGCGGGGGGCCAGTTTGATCTCGCTGTACATGCAGAGCCTCCGATGACGAGCGGGCACACGAACAAGAATGCGACAAACAAGCGTAAGCTTTGCGCATGTGAGGGCAAGCGCGGCCGGCAGGCACCGCCGCCGACCCGCCTCCGCACCACGCCGCCGCACATGAACCCGCTCAATTCCTCCCCGTCGCGGCGCCGCCTCCGCCAACACCCCCTGGCCGCAGCCTGGCAGGGGTCGAGCGCCGCCGAGGTTTGACAGCGCATAAAGGCCTTGCTAGCTTCCACTAGCGTTCACGCCCCCGCGCCTCACGCGCGACCTTGCGCCCACCGTTTCCCCCTCTCCGGAGACGAGCTTCATGGTTGCTTGTCGTCCTTTGTCCGGTCTGCTGGCGGCCCTGCTGGCTCTTGTCGCGCTGCATTTCACCGCCGGCCTTGCCACCGGGCAGGACAACATCAGCACCGATCTGCTCACCGCCGACGACCTTTCCAACGAGCAGCAGCAGCGTATCGACAGCTACGTCGCCAGTTGGTGCCAACAGCTTCACGATGGCGACGATGCTGACGTCACCCGGTCGCGCCAGCGACTCGCCGAGCCGCTGAACAACCCGACCGAGCCTTCCACGACATTTACCGGCTATTACAGCCCGAAGCTGGCCGAGTGCCTGCTGCGCGGGCTTGAAACGGATCGCCTGATCGTGCGGTTGAATGCGATGATCGTGGTGACGTACATGGTCACCGAGGATGCGCTGCCGTTGATCGAGCAGGGCCTGGGCGACGAGAATCCCGGCGTGCGCTACTGGGCGGCCAAGGCGGTGCAGCGCCTCGCCTCGCGCGAGGTGTGGACGCGCGCTCAACAGGTGCAACTGCTCCAGCAGCTGACCGATCGCCTCGGACAGGAGCAGACCGGCTGGGTGGTGCAGCAGCTCATGCTCGCGATCGTCGGGCTGGAGTTGCCGGAAGCGGCCGAGCGGATGTTGACCGCGTTGAACGAGCGCGTCGAAGGTCACGCCGAGAACCCGGGCCGGGCGATTCAGGCGGAACAGACCGGCCTCGAGCGGCTGTACCGGGAACTGCTCGGCGAGGGCGACCGGGCTGCGCTGCGACAGTTGGCGCGCACCGGCTACCGATACATGCGTCTCGCCGGCACGCACCTGGAGCGCGGCCACGTGCCGGAGGGGTATCGGCCCGGATACGCCGAAGTGATCGACGTTGCCGACACGATCATGCGCACCGTGAACGAGGAGCTCAACGGCAGCCAGGAGCTGCCGGAAGCCACCGGCGAGGCGGTGCGCCAGCAGGACTGGGATCGCGTGCTGGTCATCGCCGACCGGTGGGAGCAGGTGCTCCAGGAACCGCCGTTCAACTTCGACCGCGAGACGCTCTCGGTGATCCCGTCGGATGACGAGGGGGACGAAGCCGAGAACGACGAGGCCGAGGACGCCGACAACACCGACGCCGCCCCGGCGCCACTTCCGCCGGCCGCCGAGTGATTCCGCTCGGTGCCGAACCGCGACGAAAATCAACCGCCCATCGACCTCCCTGCGTCGCTGTTGATTGCCCCCGCGGCAGGGGAGCGTTATCTTTCGTGCCATGTCTGGCGCGCTGCTGGCTCAGAGTGAGGCTGCTCCCGATCTGTCCGGGGCGCTGTTGTTGATGGTGGTGGGGATGCTCGTCGTTTTCGCGGCGCTCGTGCTGCTGCTGCTGGCGATCGTGCTGATCAACTGGCTGGGGGGCGCCGAGGCGCAGCCCGCCGAGGCCGACACATCGCTCGCCCCGGCCAGGCGCGCGGGCGAACTCGACCCGCAGATGCTCGCGGTGCTTACGGCCGCGGCGACGGTGGCGCTTCAGCGCCCGGCGCGCGTGACCGGCGCCCGGCGCTTGGAGGGCGAGGCGCCGCGCGATGCGTGAGGCTCGTCACTGATGTCGGCCAGGGCGGCCGGCTCGGTTCGATCGGTTACCGGCGCGGACCGTTCACGCGACACGAACTCGTGGTTCCCAATTTCAGGATGTCGGCATGAAGCTGCTGATTACCGTTCAAGGCGTGCAATACGAGGTCGATGTGCAGGTGCTGGAGGAAGGAGAGACAGCCGCACCCGCCGCCGCGGCTGCGCCGGCGCAAGCACCGGCCAGCGGCGCGCCCGTCGACGTGCCCAGTCCGATCGCCGGCTCCGTGCTCGATGTGAAGGTCAAGCCCGGCGACACCGTGCAGGCCAATGATCCCCTGCTCGTGCTCGAAGCGATGAAGATGGAATCGGTCGTCTACGCACCGCAGGCCGGCACGGTCCGTGAAGTGCTCGTCAAGGCCGGCGACAATGTCAAGGCCGACCAGGTGCTCGTGCGTATTTAGTTTCAGATTCCAGGTTCCAGGTTTCAAGTTTGCGGAGGCGGCGGCAAAGCCGCCGAACAACTTGAAACCTGAAACCTGGAACTTGAAACCTGGAACCCTCCATGGATGGCGTCTTCGACCTGTTCTTGAACTACCTGACCGACTCCGGCTTCGGCCAGCTTTTCAGCGCCCACTTCCAGTGGGGCAATCTGGTCATGATCGGCGTCGGCATCCTGTTCATCACGCTCGCCATCAAAAAAGGCTTCGAGCCGCTGCTGCTGCTGCCCATCGGCTTCGGCATCCTGCTGGGCAATGTCCCCTACGATATCAGCACACTCTCGCTCGGCGTCTACGACGGACCGGTCAGCGAAGAGGGCATCGTCTATTACGTCGGCGACGAGCCGATCGTCGTGCCTTATGTGGATGACGAAGGGGTAGCTCGTACGGAAACACTTGCACCGTGGTCGCGCATCCCCGACCAGTACGAGCACCTCGCCGATGACTGGGTGGCCGACACGCTCGCTCAGGTGCGTGATGCGCCGGCGCTCATGGTGAACACCAAGTCGCGCTACACCGTGCGCTCGCTGCCCGAGGATTTCGAGCCACCGGGCATCTACCGACTTGGCCAGGGACGCATGGTGCTGATCGACGCGATCGACGAGCAGACGCACAGCTACCCGCAGATCTGGTCGCCGAAGAAGCAGGACCCAGCGAACGCGAGCGTGCTCTACTGGCTCTATACCGGTGTGGGGCTGGGCTTTTTCCCGCCCTTGATTTTCCTCGGCGTCGGCGCCCTGACCGACTTCGGTCCGCTGCTGGCCAACCCGCGCACGCTGCTGCTCGGCGCGGCGGCGCAGTTCGGCATCTTCGGCGCCTTCTTTGGCGCGGTCGCGCTGTTCGGCTTTTCGGGTGCCGAAGCCGGCGCGATCGGAATCATCGGCGGCGCGGACGGGCCGACCGCCATCTTCGTCTCCTCGCAGCTTGCGCCGGAGCTGCTCGGCGCGGTGGCGCTGGCAGCCTACTCCTACATGGCGATGGTGCCGATCATCCAACCGCCGATCGCTCGACTGCTGACCACCAAGGATGAGCGCGCCATTCGCATGACCCAGCTCAAGCCGGTCTCCAAGAAGGTGCGCATCATCTTCCCCATCGCCGGGTTTCTGCTGACCGTCTTCATCGCCAACGGCGCCCTGCCGCTGCTGGGCATGCTCTTCTTCGGCAACCTGCTGCGCGAGTCGCTGGTCACCGACCGCCTCGCACAAACCGCGCAGACCGCGTTCATCGACATCGTCACCATCCTGCTCGGTGTGACCGTCGGCGCCAAGACCACCGCCGCCAACTTCCTGACCTGGCAGACCATCGGCATCTTCGTGCTTGGCATCACGGCGTTCATCATCGCCACCGGCACGGGTGTGCTCGCCGCCAAGGCGATGAACAAGCTGAGCAAAAATCCGATCAACCCGCTGATCGGCGCCGCGGGGGTGAGCGCCGTGCCGATGTCCGCGCGCGTCGTGCATCGCATGGGTCAGGAGGCCGACTCGCAGAACTTCCTGCTCATGCACGCGATGGGTCCGAACGTCGCCGGCGTCATTGGCTCCGCCGTCGCCGCGGGCGTCCTGCTCAGCGAACTGGCGAGTTGAGTTTCAAGTTCCAGGTTTCAAGTTTCACGTTGGGTATCGGCGGCTTCGCCATCATCAGAACTTGAAACTTGAAACCTCGAACTTGAAACTGCTTTCATG